>JAEWKY010000092.1 GCA_023457615.1 Actinomycetes bacterium
TTCAAATTTTTGTGGGGCGCCCCCCCCCCCCCCCCCCGGGGGGGGGGGGGGGCACTCCCACGTCATCCATCCATCTCGACCAGCGAGGAACGTAGGCCCGTGACCACCAGCGCCGCCGTCGGCAGGATCCGCGCCCAGCAGCGCCCCGGAGACCGTGTCTTCTCCAGCTCCGCCCTGACCGCCGGCGTCCTCATCCTCGTGACGCTCGCCGCCGTCGCGGTCTTCCTCGTCGTGCAGGCGCTTCCCGCCCTCACGGCGACGAGCGAGGATGCGAGCATCCTGGCTCGCGCGGGCAACTTCTGGGCCTACGTCGGCCCGCTCGTCTTCGGCACCATCTGGGCGGCGCTCCTCGCGCTCATCGTCGCGATGCCCCTCGCGATCGGCATCGCCCTCTTCATCTCGCACTACGCCCCCCGCCGCCTCGCGAGCGCCCTCGGCTACGTCGTCGACCTGCTCGCGGCGGTGCCGTCGGTCGTCTTCGGCCTCTGGGGCATCCTCGTCTTCGCGCCGGCGATCCAGCCGGTCTACTCCTGGCTCGTCGACAACCTCGGCTGGATCCCGCTCTTCGCGGGGCCCGTGTCATCGACCGGCCGCACCATCCTCACCGCCGCGCTCGTGCTCGGCGTCATGATCCTGCCGATCATGACCGCGATCTGCCGCGAGATCTTCCTCCAGGCGCCGCGTCTGCACGAGGAGGCCGCGCTCGCCCTCGGCGCCACCCGCTGGGAGATGATCCGCATGGCGGTGCTGCCGTTCGGGCGCTCCGGCATCGTCTCGGCGGGCGTCCTCGGACTCGGCCGCGCGCTCGGCGAGACCATGGCGGTCGCGCTCGTGCTCTCGCCGACGCCCGGCCTCATCAGCGCCGCGCTGCTGCAGGCCTCGAACCCGACGACGATCGCCGCCAACATCGCGCTGTCGTTCCCCGAGGCCTACGCGCTCAACATCAACGTGCTCATCGCGACCGGGCTCATCCTCTTCGTCGTGACGTTCCTCGTGAACGCTCTCGCGCGCTACATCGTCAACCGCCGCAAGGAATTCTCGGGAGCGAACTGATGACCGCCGTCGCCACGCAGCAGACCCCGAACGCCCTCGCCGCGGGCAAGCTCCCGCGCTGGGCCCCCTGGGTCGGGATCGGCATCGCCCTCGCGGTGTCGTTCGCGATCTCCACCGTGATGTTCCTCGCGAACCCGGCGGGCGAGTTCCCCGTCGCGGGCGCGATCGTCGTCGGAGCCCTCTTCTACCTCGTGGGGATCGTCACCGCCTCGGCCCTCGTCGAGGGTCGCCGCAAGGCCGTCGACCGCTTCGTCACCTCGCTCGTCGTCGGCGCCTTCCTGGTCGCGATGATCCCGCTCGTCTCGGTCACCATCACGGTCGTCGCCAACGGGCTGGCGCGCTTCGACCCGGAGTTCTTCTCCTCCTCGATGCGCAACGTGCAGGGCGAGGGCGGCGGCGCGCTCCACGCGATCGTCGGCACGGTGCTCATCACGCTCACCGCCGCCGTCATCTCGATCCCGGTCGGGCTGATGACCTCGATCTACCTCGTCGAGTACGGCAAGGGCGCCCTGGCCCGGGGCATCACGTTCTTCGTCGACGTCATGACGGGCATCCCGTCGATCGTCGCCGGCCTCTTCGCCTACGCGCTCTTCGCGATCATCCTCGGGCCGGGCGTGAAGCTCGGCGTCGCGGGCGCCATCGCGCTCTCGGTGCTCATGATCCCCGTCGTCGTGCGCTCGAGCGAGGAGATGCTGCGCATCGTGCCGAACGAGCTGCGCGAGGCGTCCTTCGCCCTCGGCGTGCCCAAGTGGCTCACGATCCTCAAGGTCGTGCTGCCGACCTCGATCGCGGGCATCATGACGGGCGTCATGATCGCGATCGCGCGCGTCATCGGCGAGACCGCCCCGCTCCTCATCGCGGCGGGGTTCACGGCGAGCATGAACTACAACCTGCTCGAGGGTCCGATGAACTCCCTGCCGCTGTACGTCTACACGCAGTACGTGCAGCAGGGGAACCCGGTCGAGGCCTACATCGACCGGGCGTGGGCCGGTGCGCTCACCCTGATCCTCATCGTCATGCTGCTGAACGTGCTCGCGCGCCTCTTCAGCCGCGTCTTCGCCCCCAAGCTCGGACGCTGACGCGTCCCCGACCCGATACAGAACGAAGGACCGACGTTGTCGAAGCGCATCGAAGTCAACAACCTGGACGTCTACTACGGGAAGTTCAAGGCGGTCGAGGAGGTCTCCCTCACGATCGAGCCCCGCACGGTGACGGCCTTCATCGGCCCCTCGGGCTGCGGCAAGTCGACGTTCATCCGCACCCTCAACCGCATGCACGAGGTCATCCCGGGCGCGTGGGTCGACGGTGAGGTCATGATCGACGGCAACAACCTCTACGGCCCCGGCGTCGACCCCGTGCTCGTGCGTCGCCAGGTCGGCATGGTGTTCCAGCGGCCGAACCCGTTCCCGACGATGTCGATCCGCGAGAACGTGCTCGCGGGGGTGAAGCTCAACAACCGCCGCATGTCGAAGGGCGATCAGGATGCCCTCGTCGAGTCGTCGCTGCAGGGCGCGAACCTGTGGAACGAGGTGAAGGACCGCCTCGACCGGCCGGGCTCGGGCCTCTCGGGCGGCCAGCAGCAGCGCCTGTGCATCGCGCGCGCGATCGCGGTGCGGCCCGACGTGATCCTCATGGACGAGCCGTGCTCGGCGCTCGACCCGATCTCGACCCTCGCGATCGAGGACCTCATCGAGGAGCTCAAGCAGGAGTACACGATCGTGATCGTGACGCACAACATGCAGCAGGCCTCCCGGGTCTCGGACCGCACGGCGTTCTTCAACATCGCCGGCACGGGCAAGCCGGGCAAGCTCATCGAGTACGACGACACGACGACGATCTTCAGCAAGCCGAGCGTGCAGGCGACCGAGGACTACGTGTCGGGCAAGTTCGGATGAGCGCATCCCGAACCCTGGTCTCGCGCCCGTGGTTCCGCGTTCTGCGTCTTCGACGCCGATTCTGAGAGCGGACCGAGACGCACGACGCGGAGGTCGACCTCCCGGGGCGCTAGACAGGTGACCGGCGAGTCACCTATGGTGAACCGGTGGACAGGACGGATGCCGTCATCGCGGCGATCGCGGACCCGTCGCGCCGCCGCATCCTCGACCTCCTGCGCGCCGCCGACGGCCGCACGGTCGGGGAGCTGACCGCCGAGCTCGCGCCGCTCGGGCGCCACGCCGTGCTCAAGCACGTCGGGGTGCTCGAGTCCGCGGGCCTCGTCGCCACCCGCAAGGAGGGGCGCGTGCGGCGGTGCCACCTCAACGCCGTGCCGATCGTCGAGCTCGCCCAGCGCTGGATCGACGACTTCGGCGCCCGCGCGGCGGACGGCCTGCTCGCCCTGCGCGACGACCTGGAACACCGAGAGCACCGAGGAGAGAACGCATGACCGACGACCGCGTCTACCAGGTCGAGGTGACCGCGAGCCCCGAGGCCACCTGGGCCGCGCTCACCGAGCCCGAGACCGTGAAGCGCTACTACTACGGCACGACGCCGCGCACGACGTGGGAGATCGGCGCCCCGATCGACTTCGTCGACGACGACGGCGACGTGCAGCTCACCGGCGTCATCCTCGAGTTCGATCCGCCGCGGCGGCTCGCGCACACCTTCATCGCGACCTGGTACGGCGAGCGCGACGACCAGGGCTCGCTGCACTGGGAGGTCGAGCCGTCGGCGGCCGGCGCCCGCATCACGCTCGTGCACCGCGGAGCCCGCGCCGAGACGCGCGAGGGAGCGGAGACCTCGGGCGGCTCGCGCGAGATCCTCGAGGCTCTGCGCGACCTGCTCGGCGCCGCCTGAGCCCGCGCCGGGGGAAGCGCTCAGAGCGTCGGGATGACGACGACCAGTCGATCCAGGGTGGGCGTCGTCGACCCGCCCGCGGGTTCGACCGTGATGCCGATCGCATCCCCGTGCGCCATCTCGCCGAGGAGCGGCACCGTGACCGTCGCGCCCGGCGAGGCGGAGAACGTGCCCGCCGGGTCGGCGTGACCCGCGTCGTCGATGAGCCAGGCCTGGTACGTGCTCTCCGAGGGCAGCGCGTCGAAGTCGTCGACGAGGATCGCGGCGCGCTCGAGCTGCGCCGACCAGACCGCCGTGACGCTGCCGCCGCCCTCGACCTGCTCGACCGCGCGCTCGTAGTCGGCGGCGGCGGTGATCTGCTCGACCACCGACGGCTCGCGGGTCACCCCGAGCGCGAGCGCGGTGCCGCCCACGGCGATGATCACCGCGGCGGCGGCGCCCATCAGGGCCGTCCCGGGCCGCGAGAGCCACGGGCCGCGCACGACGCGCGACGGCTGCGGAGCGGTCTCGAGGGCATCCAGGATGCTCGTCCGCAGCGCATCCCGCGGCGCGACCGGCGCGGTGGCGAGCCCGAGCAGGGCGGCCGTCTCGGTGAACTCGCTCACCTCGGCGGCGAGCCGACGGTCGGCGCGCAGGTCGCTCTCCAGCTCGCGCCGCTCGCTCGCGGTCAGCGCGCCCAGCGCGTAGGACGCGGCCCGGGTCGTCGCGTCGTCTCGGACGTCGGTCACGAGGTCACCCCCAGCTCGTCGCGCAGCCGGATCATCCCGTCGCGCAGTCGGGTCTTCACGGTGCCGAGCGGGATGCCGAGGATCTGCGACATCTCGCTGTGGCTGTAGCCGCCGTAGTACGCGAGGATCACGGCCTCGCGCTGCAGCGGGGTGAGGCGCGCCATGGCGCTCTGCACCCGCTCGTTCTCGACGCGGATCTCGACCGACTCGGCGACGCCGTCGAACTCGCGCTCCATGTCGCGGATGCCGATCTTGAGGTCGCGCTCGTGGCTCTTCTGAGCCGACCGGATGCGGTCGACGGCCCGGCGGTGCGCCATCGTGAGCACCCATGCCATCCCGCTGCCGCGGTTCTGGTCGAACTTCGACGCGGACTGCCAGATCTCGAGGAAGACCTCCTGCGTGACCTCCTCCGACTGGGCGCGGTCGCGCAGCAGCCGCGTGACGAGACCCATCACGCGGGAGGAGATGCGGTCGTACACCTCGGCGAACGCCGCGCGGCTGCCGTCGGCCACCTCGCGGAGGAGGCTCTCGATCGAGAGGCTCTCGGCGTCGTCGGGCGGGGGCACGGGGCTCAGTCTCGCATCGCGGGCCCGGGCCGCACGGGACGCGCGGCGGGAGTCGCCGGCGTCGGCGATGCTCAGCACGATCGCACTCACGGCTCCTCCTCGGTCTCGGGTGGTCGGGTGATCCGACCGGGACGCGACGTCTGGGATGACGAGAGCCCGCCACGCCCCGGTCGAGGATGATTCGGATGCCCGCCCGCGGTCGGATTGGACCCGAGGAGACGCGGAGGCGAGGGCATCCCGGGCGGAGGATCGCCGTGCGAGGGAACCGAGCCGCAGAAACGCCTCTCGGCGCAAGGCCGCTCGAAGCGGCTGAAATTGGAGCCCGGGGTTTACTGCGGCCCGGCGCGTCCAGCTTAGCTCGGGCTATTCGAGGGCGCCGTCGCGGGCGAGGCGGGCGCAGACAGCGAGCTCCTCGGCGGTCGTCGTGAGACGCAGCGCGCGGCGCGTGAGCTCCGAGGCGCGCTCCGGGTCGGCGCCTTCCTGGTCGTCCGCGACGCTCGACGCGCCGGCGGCGGTGACCCGGCAGAACGAGGCGGCCCGGTCGAGGGCGAGGGCGAAGTCGCCGTCGAACACGCCGCGCAGGATGCGGTCGGCCAGCTCGGTCATCTCCGCCGGACCCGCGGGCGTCGGGGCGCCGGCGACGAGGGCGTCGATCGTCGAGAGCACCTCGGTGCCGCGTTGGAAGAGCAGGCTCGCGCCCGCCGGATCCTGGTGGATGAGCACCCGCACGAGGTAGAGCCGCCAGAGGGCGCCGGGGAGCGTGTGCGGGCCCGAGCGCGCCCACAGCTCGGCGAGGGCGTCGATGCCGTGCTCGTCCGTGTAGTGCACGAGACGCTCCACGACGTCGGGGTCCGCCGCCTCGCGCGCACGCGCGAGCAGGGCGCGGGCCGTCTCGTGCGCGGCCCGCATGACCGCGGCCGGGTCCTGCGCGCCGGCGAACGCCTCGAACTGTCGCCCTTCGAAGAGCGCGGGCTTGCGGAAGTCGCCGGTCACCCGACCACGCTACGCCGGGTCGGCCTCCTGCAGCAGGCGCACCGGGTCGACGCCGAGCCTCGCGGCGAGGCGCTCGAACGTCTGCAGCGTCAGGTTGCGCTCCCCGCGCTCGACCCCGCCCATGAACGTGCGGTGCACGCCCACCTCTTCGGCGAGCTCCTCCTGGCTGAGGCCACGCTCGAGGCGCAGGCGTCGGATGTTGCGGCCGACGATCCGTTGCAACTGACCTTCCACATCTCGTAACGTTCCCGACCGCTACTTGAAAGTCTACATACCGATGAGTAGCATTCGATACGATCCGCTCGCACCAGCGGGTTCCGCCCCTGGCTCCGGGGGCGGCGACTCCCGGTCCGATCCACCGTGCGTCGCCCCCGGTCCGCCCCGCGCAGAGGCTCCTCCCCCGTCCGCTCATCGGCCTCGCCTCCCCCGCGGCGCGGCCGGTGTCCGACACCTCCTCTACGGTGCGAGCACCGATCCGAGAGCGAGAACCATGAGACGCCAGTGCCCTCCGTGGTGCGTCGCCGACCACCCCGCCGAAGACGAGCCCGGGATGGTGCGGCACCGCGGCCGCACCCGCGACGTGCCGGTCGTGCTCGAGGGCCGCGGCGCCGAGCCGCCGCGCTCCGGCGAACTGCTCGTCGAGATGTCGCGGCGCGCCGACGAGGCCGCCGTCTGGGTCTACCTCGGCGACGGCTGGACGGGGTTCTCGTTGTCGCTCGAGTCGGCGTCGCGACTGTCGGCGGCGCTGGCGGAGGTGCTCCGCGACGCCGGTACGCTGGACGCCACGGGCCTGTAGCTCAGTCGGTAGAGCATCGGACTTTTAATCCGCGGGTCGTGGGTTCGAGCCCCACCGGGCCCACTCGCGCCGGCCGTGACTACCCTGAGAGGGTGTCCTTCGACGAACGCCGCACCGCCGCCCGCCGTCTCAACGACCGCCTCACCGAGGTGCGCGGCGACTGGGGCACGGGCAAGGTCTTCGACGACAACCGCGAGCTGCTGGGGCAGCTCGTGTCGCGGGTCGCGCTCGCGCAGAACTCGCACGAGCCCCAGTACCTCGCGGCCGAGTTCGACGACGACTCGGCGCGCGTGACGGTGTTCCTCGAGAGCGCCGTCGTCGACGCGTCGTTCAAGGAGGGCGCGCTCATCGTCGACGTGCTGCCGCTCGACATCGCCTCGCTGCGCATCACCGCGACGCAGGACGTGCTCGACGGCGACGCCCGCTTCGATCCCGAGCAGCCTCTCGCCGTCAACGTGACCCTCGCGGAGGGCCGCACGCTCACCCTCCGCGGCACGGGAGCGGACGACGACGACCTCACCCGCTATCTCCCCCTGCTCTTCGCCAAGACGACCGGCTGACCGTGTCCGACCCGCGCACGCCCCGGCCGACGCGCGCGCCCTGCTTCTGGCTGTCGGTCGCCGGCGCGCTGATCGGGCTCGTGCTGCTCGCCGTCCGGGTGACGACGCTCCCCGAGGGCGGTGCGCGACCGTTCCTCGTCGGGCTGGTCGTGGCACTCGCGGTCACGGCGACCCTCCTCGCGGCGCTCGCGCTGCGCATCCGCTCCCGCGTGCGCGCCGCGGCGGCCGCCTACCCCGACGCGCTGCTCATCCCGATCGCCGTGGGCACGGCCACCGCGGTCGCGACCCGCTGGCTCGCGGACCGGTTCGACGACCCCGCCCTCCACCTCCGCCCGTCGGGGTACGCGACGGTCGCGGTCGACTCCGCGGGAGTGCACGTCGTATCGAGCCCGCGCGGCCGGCACGGGCACCTCCCCGCCCGCGCGGTCGCGCTCGGGCCGCTCGGTCGCACCATCGTCGGGATGCGCGAGGTGGATGCCGTCGTGCTCGAGGTCGAGGCCGGCGACCTGACGGCCCCGCTCTCCCTCGTGCCCCTGCGGCTGCGCGGCAACCCGTTCCGCACCCTCGGCGACGCTGAGCTGCTCGCGGTCACGGCCCGGCTCGAGGACGCCCTCGCGGGCCGTCCCGTGGTTCCCGGCTGGGGCTACTGACCGGTCAGGCGACCGTCGTGCCGAAGAGCAGCCCGAGCAGGTAGGTGACGCCCGCCGCGCCGAGGCCGATCGCGAGCTGACGCACCGCGCGGCGCAGGAGCGAGCCGCCCGACAGGAGCCCGACGATCGCGCCGGTCGCGAGCAGCGCGGCTCCGACGGAGATCGCGGCGATCGCGACCGCGCCGAATCCCGTCGCCCCCGCGAGGTAGGGGATCACCGGGATGAACGCCCCCGAGGCGAAGAACAGGAAGCTCGACAGCGCCGCGCCCCAGGCCGATCCGATGCCGTCCTCGTCGTCGGCCGTGGCCTCGGCGACGGCCCCCGCGTCGTCGAGGTGGAGGGTCGCGAGCACCTCCTGCGCGTGCCGCCGCGCCTCGTCGGGCTCCATCCCGCGGGCGCGGTAGACGAGGGCGAGCTCGTTGGCGTCGACGTCGAGGTGCGGCAGCGCGTGCTGCGACTCCGGGTCAGGCCGGGAGGCCTCGAGCAGCTCCCGCTGCGACCGCACGGAGATGTACTCGCCGGCACCCATCGAGAGCGACCCCGCGAGCAGCCCGGCGACGCCCGTGATGAGCACGGCCTGCGCCGGCAGGCCGGTCGCCCCGACGCCGAGCACGAGCGCGAGGTTGGAGACGAGTCCGTCGTTGATGCCGAAGACCGCCGCGCGCAGCCCGCCGGCGAGCTTGCGGCGGCCGCGGGCGGCGAGACCGCGCAGCACCTCGCCGTGGATGCGCTCGTCGGCGGCCATGGCCTCCGTCGCGTCGGCAT
This sequence comes from Actinomycetes bacterium, assembly GCA_023457615.1. GTDB lineage: Bacteria > Actinomycetota > Actinomycetes > Actinomycetales > Microbacteriaceae > Pseudolysinimonas_A. Next base: position 8,905 of record JAEWKY010000092.1, read on the forward strand.
CGGCCTCGTACGGCGAGCGCCCCTCGGCGCGCTGGGCGAGCGCGAGCACGAAGAGCGATCCGAAGCGCCGGGCCATGAGGATGAGCACCCTGCTGCCGACGCTCGCCGGGCCGGGCGCTCGCGCCTCCTCGCCGAGGAGGCCGACCCAGTGCCGCTCGTGCCGCTGCTCGGCGTCCGCGAGGCCGAGCAGGATGTCGCGCTCCTCGCCGGCGTAGCGCTCGGCGAGCTCCCGGTAGAGCGCGCCCTCGGCCCGCTCGTCCGCGAGGTACCGGCGCCAGCGACGCCGACGCGCGGACTCGGACCCCCGGGCCATCAGGCCGTGCCGCGCGTGTAGCGCAGCCCCCACGACCCCTCCGAGGATGCGCCCGGCTCGATCCACTGCAGTCCGCGTCCGGAGTTGAGCGCGTCCGGGGGCGCCGTCATCGGCTCGACCGCGATCGCGAGGCCCGGCACCCCGGACCGCGGGAAGATCGGCGTCGTGAACACCTGCACGTAGCCCCAGTCGACGTCCTGCACGAGCTCGACGGTCGCGCCGTCGGGAGCGGTCAGCCACGCACTCGCCCCGTCTCGGTGGGTGACGCCGCCGAAGGCCGTGTCGAGCTCGAGGTCGCCGACGCGCCGTCCCTGCCGCACGTCGAACCGGGTGCCGTCGACGGGCCGCTCGGCGATCGGGTTGAGCCGGTCGTCGACGTCGACGTAGGTCGCGGCCTCGACGGTGAGCACGAGTTCCTCCACGGGTGCGTCGCCGACCCGGAGGAACGGGTGCGACCCCACCGCCCAGGGGGCGCGACGGTCGCCGAGATTGGTGACGCCGTGCGTGACGGTGACGCCGTCGGGGCGCACGGCGTAGCGCACCCAGGTGTCGAGCACGAACGGCCAGCCGTGCTGCGGCGGGAGGAACGCGCCGAGCGTGACCGAGGTCTGCGTCTGCTCGCGCACCTCGTAGTCGGTGGCGCGCAGGAGACCGTGGAGGGCGTTGCCGCGGGCGACCTCGGTCAGGTCGAGCTGCTGCTCCTCGCCGTCGAGCGTCCACCTCCCGTCGCGCACGCGGTTGGGCCACGGGACGAGGACGATGCCGTTGCCGAACGGCGGCGGGGTCGTGCCGTCGTACGGCTCCGTGATCGGCACGCCGCCCACGCTCACGCCGCGGAGGACGGCCGCGACGGTGCCGACCTCGACGCGCACGCCGTCGGCGTCGAGGATCAGGTGCTGTCCGGCGGCGTCGTTTCGGCTCACGACAGAAGCCTAGGACGCCGCGCGCCGCCTTCGTCCGGCGTCGGCATCCTTACGGATGCGAAAGCGGGACTTCCGTACCGTGACCCCCGTGACCGGGATCGTGAAGCGCGCGACGCGGCTCGCCGACGGGCGCGAGCTGCTGTACTTCGACGACGCCGACACGACGCTCGGCCCCGAGCGCCGGGTCGACGCGCGCGCGCTCGAGCCCCGCCCCGAGACGGCGCGGATGCGGCAGGACGTGCTGACCGGCGACTGGGTCTCGATCGCCGTCGCGCGACAGAACCGCGTCGTCCTCCCGCCGGCCGACCTCGACCCCCTCGCACCGCAGACGCCGGGCAACCCCTCCGAGGTGCCCGACCTCTACGACGTCGCGGTGTTCGAGAACCGCTCGCCGTCGTTCGGCCCCGCGCTCGGCGACCACCCCGGCGCGCCCCGCGGCCTCGACGACCTCGCGGAGCTCGGCCTCGGGCGCGAACGCACCTCGGTCGGCCGCTGCGAGGTCGTGTGCTTCAGTCCCGAGCACGAGGGCTCGTTCGGCACGCAGACCGAGAGTCGCGCGCGCACCGTCATCGAGGCGTGGGCCGACCGCACGGCCGAGCTCTCGCGGCTCCCCGGCATCCGGCAGGTCTTCCCGTTCGAGAACCGCGGCGAGGCGATCGGCGTCACGCTCCACCATCCGCACGGCCAGATCTACGCCTACCCCTACGTCACGCCGCGCACGCAGCGCATGCTCGAGGCCGCCGACCGGCTCGGGCCGCGGCTCTTCGACGACATCCTCGAGTTCGAGCGCGGGTCCGACCGCGTCGTCCTGTCCGGCGAGCACTGGACCGCGTTCGTGCCGTTCGCGGCGCGATGGCCGCTCGAGGTGCACCTCGTGCCGCACCGCCACGCTCCCGACTTCGCCGCCACCGACGAGGAGCAGCGCGCCGAGCTCGCCCCGCTCTACCTGCGCCTGCTGCGCGGGCTGGACGCGGTCTACGACTCCCCGACGCCCTACATCGCCGCGTGGCATCAGGCGCCGGTCGACATCGGGCGCCAGGCGCTGCGGCTGCACCTGCAGCTCACGTCGCCCCGGCGCGCGGCGGACCGGCTGAAGTTCCTGGCAGGCTCGGAGTCGGCGATGGGAGCCTGGATCGGGGACATCCCCCCGGAGGCGGCGGCCGAGCGACTGCGGAAGGCGATCGAGACGGTATGAGCGACCTGCGCGACGACGTGCACGCACTGTTCGAGGCGATGACGGGCCGTGCCCCCGACGGCCTCTGGTCGGCCCCGGGACGCGTCAACCTCGTCGGCGAGCACACCGACTACAACGACGGCTTCGTGCTGCCGTTCGCGATCGACCGGCGCACGCTCGTCGCGGCCGGCGCGCGCGAGGACGCCGTGCTGCGCGTCGCGAGCACGTTCTCCGACCAGGTGATCGAGGTCGGGCTCGCCGAGCTGGATGCCGTGCGCGGTCAGGCCGACTGGGCCGGCTACCCGCTCGGGGTCGCCTGGGCGCTCGGCCGCTCGGGCGCCGACCTCGCCGCCGTGCCCGGTCTCGACCTCGTGATCGACTCCAACGTGCCGGTCGGCGCCGGGCTGTCGTCGTCGGCCGCGATCGAGTGCGCGGTCGCCCTCGCCCTCGACGACCTCTGGCGGCTCGGCCTCTCGCGCGGCGCCCTCGCGCGCGTCGGACGGCTCGCCGAGAACGACTACGTCGGCGCGCCGACGGGGATCATGGACCAGTCCGCGGCGCTGCTCGGGGTGCGCGACGCGGGGGTCTTCCTCGACTGCCGCACGCTCGAGTCGCAGGTCGTGCCGCTCGGGCTCGAGGCCGCCGGGCTCGCGGTGCTCGTCCTGGACACCGGCGTCTCGCACGCCCACGCGACCGGCGGCTACGGCGACCGGCGTGCCGCCTGCGAGGCCGGCGCCACGGCGCTCGGCGTCCCCGCCCTCCGCGACCTGTCGATCGACGACCTCGCGCGCGCCGCCGAGCTGCTCGACGAGGCGACGTTCCGCCGCGTGCGGCACGTCGTCACCGAGAACGCACGGGTGCTGGAGGTCGTGCGCACCCTGCGCGACGACGGCCCGACCGCGATCGGCGCGCTCCTCGACGCCTCGCACGCGTCGCTGCGCGACGACTTCGAGGTCTCGGTGCCCGAGCTCGACCTCGCCGTCGAGACCGCGCGCGAGCACGGCGCGCTCGGCGCGCGGATGACGGGCGGCGGCTTCGGGGGGGCCGCGATCGCCCTCGCGCCGCTCGACGCGATCTCCCGCATCCAGGTCGCCGTCGACGGCGCGTTCGCCGAGCACGGCTTCCGCGCGCCCGAGGTCTACCCCGTGCGCCCCTCCGACGGCGCGGCCCGCGACCGCTGATCACCGGCTATTTGCCCGAAAAGGCCGCTTCCTCTCCCGAGGTCGCGGCCTTTTCGGGCAAATAGCCGCTAGCGCAGCGCGCGCTCCGCGGCGTCGACGACGTTCGACAGGAGCAGGGCGCGGGTCATCGGACCGACGCCGCCCGGGTTGGGCGAGAGCCATCCGGCGACGTCGGCGACCCCGGGGTCGATGTCGCCGTGCAGTCGCGCCCTGCCCGACTCGGTCATCCCGACCCGGGTGACGCCGACATCCAGCACCGCTGCGCCGGGCTTCACCCAGTCGGGCTTCACGAAGTGCGGCACGCCGATCGCCGCGACGACGATGTCGGCACGACGCACCTCCGTCGGCAGATCGGGCGTGCGGGAATGGGTGAGCGTGACGGTCGCGTCGATGCCCTTCATCGTGAAGACCAGGCCGAGCGGACGACCGACCGTCAGGCCGCGGCCGACGATCGTGACGTGCTGGCCGGCGATCGGCACGTCGTGCCGGCGCAGCAGCTCGACGACTCCGGCGGGCGTGCACGGCAGCGGCGAGTCGAGGCGCCCGTCGACGCCGAGCACGAGGCGCCCGAGGTTCGTCGGGTGCAGGCCGTCGGCGTCCTTGTCGGGATCGATGAGCTCGAGGATCGGGTTCTCGTCGATCTCCTTCGGCAGCGGGAGCTGCACGATGTAGCCCGTCACGCTCGGGTCGGAGTTGAGGCCGGCGACGGCCGCGCGCACCTCGGCCTCCGACGCCGTCGCGGGCAGCTCGACCGGGATGGACGCGATGCCGACCTCGGCGCAGTCGCGGTGCTTGCTGGACACGTAGGAGATCGAGCCCGGGTCCTCCCCCACGAGGAGGGTGCCGAGCCCGGGGACGACGCCCTTCTCGGCGAGCGCCGAGATCCGCGAGCGCAGCTCGTTCTTGATCGCCGTCGCGGTCGCGACTCCGTCGAGGATGCGTGCCGTCACTGCTGCCAACTCCCGGGGCTCGTGAGGCCGGGGTAGAGCGGGAAGCGCGAGGCCAGCGCCTCGACGCGCGCGCGCAGCCCCGGCAGGTCAGGGTCGGGAAGGAGCGTAGCCGCGATGATCTCCGCGACCTCGGCGAATTCCGCATCGCGGAAACCCCGGGTGGCGAGCGCGGGGGTGCCGATGCGCACGCCCGACGTCACCATCGGCGGGCGCGGGTCGTTCGGCACCGAGTTCTTGTTGACCGTGATGCCGACCTCGTGGAGGAGGTTCTCGGCGTCCTGCCCCGTGATCGCGGAGTCGCGGAGGTCGACGAGCACGAGGTGCACGTCGGTGCCGCCGGACAGCACCGAGACCCCCGCCGCCGCGACGTCGGGTTGCGTGAGCCGCTCGGCGATGAGCCTCGCCCCGCTCAGCGTCGCGCGCTGGCGCTCGACGAACTCCGGCTCCATCGCCAGCTTGAACGCCGTCGCCTTGGCCGCGATGACGTGCATGAGCGGACCGCCCTGCTGGCCGGGGAAGACGTTGGAGTTCATCCGCTTCGCGATGTCGGGATCGTTCGTGAGGATGAAGCCCGAGCGCGGGCCGCCGATCGTCTTGTGCACGGTCGACGACACGATGTGGGCGTGCGGCACGGGGCTCGGGTGCAGTCCGGCGGCCACGAGGCCGGCGAAGTGCGCCATGTCGACCCACAGCGTCGCGCCCACCTCGTCGGCGATCGCCCGGAAGGCGGCGAAGTCGAGCTGCCGCGGGTACGCCGACCAGCCGGCGATGAGCACCTTCGGCCGCACCTCGAGGGCGCGGGCGCGCACGACGTCCATGTCGAGCAGCATCGTCTCCGGGTCGAGGCCGTACGCCTGCGCGTCGTAGAGCTTGCCGGAGAAGTTCAGCCTCATGCCGTGGGTCAGGTGGCCGCCGTGGGCGAGCTCGAGGCCGAGGATCGTGTCACCCGGCTCGGCGATCGCGGAGAGCACGGCGACGTTGGCCGAGGCCCCGGAGTGCGGCTGCACGTTCGCGAACTCCGCGCCGAACAGCTTCTTCGCGCGCTCGATCGCGAGGGTCTCGACCACGTCGACGAACTCGCAGCCCCCGTAGTAGCGCTTGCCGGGGTAGCCCTCGGCGTACTTGTTCGTGAGCACCGAGCCCTGCGCCTCGAGCACGGCGCGCGGCACGAAGTTCTCGCTCGCGATCATCTCGAGCGTCGAGCGCTGGCGGTTCAGCTCGGCGTCGAGGGCCGCGGCGACCTCGGGATCGACGACCGACAGGGGGTCCGTGAAAGTGGACATTCGCATTCCTTCCGACGCAGTGGGAGATCATCCCCGGCCCAGGCGTACGGCCGAGTTCCTCTGCTGCGTCGCTCCCCGATGGTGACCCATCCGAACGCCAGTCGCGACGGGACTAGCCTAGCGTCGCGAGCACCGCCTCCACGCTCGTCAGCTCGATGAGGGGTGCGTACATCCCCATCGTCAGCACCGCGCGCTCGTGGTCGGTGAGGGTCGGCGCGGCGCACGCGTCGACGACGACGCGCACGTGCACGCCCGCGTCGGCCGCGGCGAGCGCGGTCGAGAGCACGCAGCAGTCGGTCGAGACGCCGGCGAGCACGATCTCGGGCGCGTGGTCGATCGCGGCGTGCAGGGCCGCATCCCACTTGCCGAACGTCTCCCGCGTCTCGACCCGCGGCGCGTCGCGGAACCGCTCGTCGAGGTCGTAGAGCGGATCGTCGGGCGGCACGAGGGCGAACGACCACACCCGGAAGTACGGCTTCCACGCGCCCTGCGGGTGCTGCGGCGCGACGTAGCGCGTGAAGACGGTGCGCTCGCCGAACGCGGGGGCGAGCCGCGCCACCCCGGCGGCGGCGGACTCGAACGTCGGCGACGCCCAGGGGCTGCGCGACGCCCCGAAGACGTGCTGGAGGTCGATCGCGACGAGCCAGGGTGCGGCGGCCATGCCTCGAAATTAGCCGAGGTGCGCGTCCGCCGGGTGCAGCCGGATGCGGCGCCGGTCGGTGAGCAGCGTCCAGAGCAGGCCGATCGCGACGACGAGGGCCCCGACGTACGGCACCGTCTCGACCCCGAGCCCGTCGTAGACGAGACCGCCGAGCAGGGCGCCGCCGCCGATCGCGAGGTTGAACGCCGTCGTGATGACGGCGCCGGAGAGGTCGCGCACGCGCGCCGACGCGCTGTGCAGGGCGCGCGTGTGGAACAGCGACGGCAGTCCGCCGAAGGCGACGCTCCAGAGCGACAGCAGCAGGATGGCCAGCAGCAGCCCGCGGGCGCCGAGACCCACGACGAGCATGAGCACGACGACGCCTCCCGCGAGGACGTTGAGCACGAGCCGCGGGTAGCGGTCGCCGAACACCCCGGCGATGAGCAGGCCGACGGCGCCCGCGACGCCGTAGAAGAGCAGCACGAGGCTCACGAGATCGTCGGAGACGCCGGCCACCCCGATCGTCCACGGCGCGATGTACGTGTAGAAGAGGTTGTGCCCGGTCGCGATGAGCAGCACGGTGACGCCCACGATCCCGACCGCCCAGATCGACCGGTCGCGCACATCCCGGATCGAGCCGGTCGCGGTCGTGATGGTCTGCACCTTCGGCGGCCGGGCGGTGCGGTGGTCGATCGCGGGCAGCACGACGAGCGCGAGCACCGTGAAGACGACGACGAGGGCGGCCATGACCACGAACGCCGCGCGCCAGCCGATCGCGTGCCCGATCGCGGCGGTGAAGGGCACCCCGAGGATGAACGCGAACGAGCCGCCGGCGGTCGTGACGGAGATCGCGCGCGCGAGCTGACCGGGAGCGACGAGCAGCGCGGTGTACGGGGTGGCGACGGCCCAGAAGAGCCCGTGCGCGAGGCCGCCGACGACGCGGGCGGCGCCGAGCAGCTCGTACGTCGGGGCGAGCGCGGCGAGCACGTTCGACACCGCGAAGACGCCGAGCAGCCCGACGAGCAGCCACTTGCGCGACATCCGCCGGGTGAGCAGCGTGAGCGGGGCCGCCGTGAGGGCGACGGTGAAGGCGAAGAGGCTGACCAGGAGGCCGACGCGCGACTCCGAGACCCCGAGGTCGGCGGCGATGTCGGGCAACAGCCCGGTGGGCAGGAACTCGCTCGACACCGACACGAAGATCGCGCCGGAGAGCACGAGGAGACGCAGCAGCGGAAGGCGCTCGCCGGAGACGGTGGCGGTCATGAGCGGTGCTTTCGAAGGAGGTGGGCACGTGACGCCGGCCGCGAGAGGGCGGGGGATGCCGCACTCGCCTCCAGGATACCGGGCGTCCGCCGGTAGCCTGGGGCGGTGACGACGCTGCTCCACTCCGCGACCGCGGTGGACGCCCGGGGCGAGGTCGCCGACGCCTGGGTGCTGCTCGACGGCGACGTCATCCGCGCGATCGGCGAGGGACCCGACCGCCCGCAGACCGACGACATCGTCGACCTCTCGGGATGCTGGATCACGCCCGGGTTCGTCGACCTCCACGGCCACGGGGGCGGCGGACACGACTACGGCACGGGCGACCTCGCGGCGGGCCTCGCCGCCCACCGCGCGCACGGCACGACGCGCGCCATCGTGAGCCTCGCCTCCGACCGCGTCGAGGTGCTCGAGCAGCAGCTCCGTCGCGTCGCGCGGCTCGCCGCCGACGACCCGCGCGTGCTCGGCAGCCATCTCGAAGGACCGTTCCTCGCCCCCGCACGCCGCGGTGCCCACGCC
>JAEWKY010000093.1 GCA_023457615.1 Actinomycetes bacterium
GCGTCAGCTGCCCGACTCCTGCTTCGCGCGCAGCGCGTCGACCGTGCGAGCGGCCTGCGCGAGGGGCGCGTTGAACATGTAGGCGGCTCCGAACAGCGAGGCCTTCATGGCGCCGGCCAGCTTCGCCAGCAGCACCTCCCGGCTCTCGAGGTCGGCGAGCTTGCCCACCTCCGACGCGGACAGCGGGGCGCCATCGAAATAGCCCCCCTTGACCACGAGCAGAGGGTTCGCCTTGGAGAAGTCACGCAGCGCCTTCGCGACGGCGACGGTGTCGCCGTGCACGAACGCGATCGCGGAGGGACCAGCGAGCTGGTCGTCGAACGAGGTGATTCCCGCCTCGTTCGCCGCGATCTTGGTGAGCGTGTTCTTCACCACGGCATAGCTCGCGTGGTCACGGATCTTGCTGCGGAGCTCCTTGAGCTGCGCGACCGTGAGCCCGCGGTACTCGGTGAGCACGACCGCGTTCGAGCTGCGGAAGTTCTCCGCGAGCTCGGCGACAGTGGCTTCCTTGTTCGCCATGGCGTTCCTGTCTGTAGTGAATGGATCGGCCGCCGACGCGGCTCCACGAAAAAAGCTCCGGCGCAGACGCACGGAGCTCGATCCCGACAGGGAGGTCACTTCACACACCTGCGCAGGCTTCCTCGCGGAACTTAGTCCCCACGCGAGCGTGGAGAACCGGCGGTCTACGGCCTCGGAAAGGATACGCGACGGATGCCGTTCCGGCAAACGCGCACTCAGTCCTCCGGCGCGGAGTCGGTCTTCGTCGCCGGATCCGCCTCCGGCGCGGGGTCGGCCTTCGTCGTCTTCGTGCGCTTCTTCGCCGGCCCCGCCGGGGGGAGGGCCGCGCGCGCGGGCGCGGGCTCGACCGCCGCGGGCGCGGCGTCCTCGACCGCGTCGGACCCCTCGGCGGGCTCGGCGTCCTTCTCCGGGCGGCCGCGCCGGCGCACCGTGGGCAGCACGAGGGCGACGACGATGACCGCGAGCAGGAGCAGCAGCACGGCGATCGCGAACCCCACCCCCGTGTTCGGGTCGCCCGCGGCCGAGGGCGCGTCGCCGTCCGCGGGCAGGATCGCGATGTCGTCGATCGGCACGGGCGTGCTCAGCCCGGTCGAGCCGGGCACGAGCGGCGTGAGGGTGCCGTCCTCGGCGAGCGCGAGCCACGCCGCCGAGGGCGCGTCGTGCACGAGCGAGGACCCGTCCGGCACCTCGGCGAGCGCCACGGCGAGATCGGCGTCGCGCGCGAACGAGGCGAGCTCGGGCGCGACCGAGCCGGGGTTGATCCACACGGTCGCCAGACCGACGGGCTCGTCGCCGATCGAGATCGGCACGACCCACTCGTTGAGGAGCTCGAGATACCTCTCGGTGTCCTCGCCCTCGCGCAGCGCCGCGCTCCAGACGTGCACGCGCTCGATCGCGCCGGGCTTCGTCGTATCGTCGAAGTCGACGCCCTCCCCCGCGGCGCCCGGCCCGTAGATGTCCTGCAGCTGGTGCACGAGGGAGCCGTCGGTGACGTACTGGGTCACCTCGGACGGCACGGAGCCCTCGGCGAGGGCGGGAGCCGCCGGGGCGAGCGCGACGGCGGCGAGGGCGAGCAGGGCGGCGGGCGCCACGAGCGCGCTGCGGAGTCGGGGCATCCGAGCGCCTTTCTGGTCGAGGGACCCCTCAGTCTCTCACCGCGCACCGGCTGCGAGCGGCAGGCGCACGCGAGCCGAGCCGTCGCAATGCCGCGGGATGTCGGGGTGGTGACGCAGACTGGACCGGTGAGTCTCGCGCAGCCCATGCTCCCCCTGTGGGACGAGCCGCGCCGCTCCCACCGCGACCGCATCCTCGCCCACCAGGACGACCGGGTCGCCTGGCTCAAGGCCCGCGCCCGGGGCGTCACCGCCACCGACGTCGCCCGGCTCACGAGCGAGAAGGCCGTGAGAACCCTCGCGATGGAGAAGCTCCTCGGCTCGCGCTTCGGCGGCAACGCCTACACCGAGCACGGGCGGCTGCGCGAGCCGATGATCGGCCGCTGGGCGGGCCGCGTCTACGGGATGCGCGCGTCGAACGAGCTCTTCCACGCCGACGAGAACCCCCTCCACCTCGCGACGCCCGACGGCCTGCGCGAGCTCGACGGGGGTCGCGTCGAGCTGTGCGAGATCAAGACCACGTCGCACGGCTGGAAGGGCATCCCGCGCCACTACCTGCGGCAGGTGTGGTGGCAGCAGTACGTGCTCGGCGCCGAGCGCACCCTCGTCGTCTGGGAGCGCCACGACGAGTTCGTGCCGGTGTCGGACGAGCCCGAGTGCCGGTGGGTCGACCGCGACGACGCCGAGATCGGCAGGCTCATCGTGCTCGCCGACGACCTGCTACGGGCGATGCGCCGCGATCCCGCCGACCGGCGCTGACTCCGGCACGGCGCCGCGCGGCGCGACCGGCGCGCGCTCGAACGCGATCGCGAGCCCGTACACCGCGAGCCAGGCGATGCCGAGCGTCGTCGCCACGAACTCGAGGCGGCTGCCGAACCAGGCGTGGAAGTCGAACACCGACATGAGGCCGCCGGTGGCCGCGATGACGGCGACCGAGATCGCCGCGACGAGCGAGAACCGGCGGATGGCGGCGTGCCCGACCGCGAACGCGCACTGGAGCATCGCCCAGGCGGCAAAGGCGAAGGCGAGCGTCGCGGCGCTCACGTGCCCGAGGTCCTGCCACGACAGGTCGGGCCCGAACCGCGGCACGGGACAGCCGCTCGTGCACGGCACCTGCGAGGCGACGAGGAAGAGCGCGCTCGCGATCGCGATGCTGAGCGACGGCTTCCACCAGCGGAGCACGGCGGCGCGCGAGACGATGCGCCGGCCCGCCCACGCGACGAGCAGCCCGCCCGCGACGAGCAGCAGGAGCGCGCGCTCGAACCACTCCGCGGTCGGCTCCCCGTCGGCGCCCAGCTCGCTCACGTAGAGCTCGCGCGGGACGCCGGATCGGGCGATCCAGATGATCGCGAGCGACCCCGTCACGCACAGCGTGCCGAGGACGGCGAGGATGCGGTCCCGCATCCTGTTACTTCGCGGCGACGCCGCGCAGCGGCCAGCGCCCGCGCCGGGAGACCCAGATGATCGCCGCGCCGACGCCGCCGATCACGGCCGCGATGAGCACGACGTAGAACGCGACCGACACGTAGCCGAGCTCGGGCGAGTTCGCCGGGTTGAGGAACGGGTACGGGTACCAGCCTCCCGTGTATCCGTCGACCAGCACCGCGCTCGACGGATCGAACACGAACGGCCCGCGCACCATCGTGTAGACGGCCCACACGATCGGGAACGCCACGATCGCCCAGATCGCGGTCCAGTCGAGAGCGCGGCGGCCCGGGGCGAACAGCCAGTCGACGACGATCAGGATCGGGCCCGCGACGTGGAGGATCTCGTTCGACCAGCCGAGGGTCGCGCCCTCGCTCACCTCGATGCCGCGCAGGAGCGTGTTGTAGACGATGCCCGTCGTCGCCATGTAGGCCGTGACCGCCGCCCGGCCGACGCCGAACCACCGCGGGTCCTCGCCGCGATCGCGCACGAGCAGCACGGCGCCGATCAGGAACACGACGACCGTGAGGATGTTCGAGTCGACGGTGAAGAAGCTGAAGAAGTTGACCGCCGGGACGCCGTTCTCCTCGATGCCCTTCTCGACCCGGAAGTTCAGCGAATGGACGTACTGCCCGATGATCGCCGCCGCGACGGCGACGGCTCCGACGATCCGGAGGAGGACGAAGAAGATGCGCATCTGAGTCGACTTTCTCTCGCGGACTGCTCGCTGAATGCTAGCGGAGCGGTCACGTTTCACGAGGCGGTGACGGTCGCGTAACACCGCCGACTCATGCGCCCCTTTTACTGGGGGAGGGGAAGGCGGAGACCGAACGATGACGACGATGCGCGCGATGACGATGCCGCGAGCCGGCGGTCCGGAGGTGCTCGAGCTCGCCGACATCCCGCGCCCCGTGCGCGTCAACGCCGAGGTGCTCGTGCGCGTCGTCGCGGCGGGCGTCAACCCGATCGACGCGAAGACCCGCGCCGGTCGCGGCGCCTTCGCGGGCATCGCGTCCTTCCCCGCCGTGCTCGGCAACGACTTCAGCGGCATCGTCGTCGAGTCCCCCTACGAGTCGCACCCCCTGCAGCCGGGCGCCGAGGTGTACGGCATGGGGATGGTGCCGCGCCTCGCCGGCGCCTACGCCGAGTACGTCTCGGTGCCGGCCCTCAGCGTGGCGCGGAAGCCCACGCGGCTGTCGCACGTCGAGGCGGCCGCCGTGCCGCTCGCCGCCCTCACCGCCTGGGGCATGGTCGTCGAGACCGCGAAGGCGCACGAGGGGCAGCGGATGCTCATCCACGCCGGCGCGGGCGGCGTCGGCCACTTCGCCGTGCAGTTCGCGTCGTACTTCGGGGCGCACGTCGTCGCGACGGGCTCGGCGCGCAACGCCGGGTGGCTCCGCGACCTGGGGGCGCGCGAGGTGCTCGACTACACGGCCGAGCGCTTCGACGAGGTGCTCGATCCCGTCGACGTCGTCATCGACCTCATCGGGAACGTGCACGACGACACCGGCTCGCGCTCGTTGCGCGTCACGCGCCCCGGCGGTCTCGTCGTCAACGGCCCGACCGGCTCGTGGCCGACGATGGTGCAGGATGCCGCCGCGGCCGGCGTGCGCGCGACCGGCTACCGCGTCTCGCCCGACGGCTCGACGCTCGCCGTGATCTCGCGGCTGCTCGAGTCGGGAGACGTCAAGGTCTTCGTCGACCGGGTCTTCCCCCTCGACGAGGCGGCCGAGGCGCACCGCGCGATCGAGACCGGCCACACGCGGGGGAAGCTCGTGCTCTCGGTGAGCGACGGCTAGAGGATGCGCTCGAGCACGTAGTCGTCCTCGAAGCGGTCGCCGACGAGGAAGCGCTTCACGCCGACGCGCACGAAGCCGCCCTTCTCGTAGAAGCGCTGCGCCCGCGCGTTCTCCTGGTTGACGCCGAGCCAGACGGCGAGGGCGCCCCGGGCGACGGCCTCCGCGACGGTGGCCTCGAGGAGCGCGGCGGCGATCCCGGCACCGTGGTGCCCCGGCGCGACGTAGCACTTGCTGAGCTCGGCGGTCGGGCGCGTCGTGATCGCGGCGGCCACGTCGGCATCCGTCGGCTCACCCGTGACGAGCATCGTGTAGCCGGCCGTCTCGCCGTCGACCTCGGCGACGAAGAGCGCGCGCGCGGGATCGGCGAGGTAGCCGTCGAAGCTCGCCGGGCTCAGGTGGGCCGCGATGAACGCCGCCTTCGCCGCGTCGGTCGTGTGCGGCGGGCAGGCGAGCGGGAAGGTGAGCGCGGCAACGGCAGCGGGGGGGCCGGGGGGGCGCGCGCGCGGGATCGGCGAGGTAGCCGTCGAAGCTCGCCGGGCTCAGGTGGGCCGCGATGAACGCCGCCTTCGCCGCGTCGGTCGTGTGCGGCGG
>JAEWKY010000094.1 GCA_023457615.1 Actinomycetes bacterium
GGCCGGGGTGACGGTGCGCGAGGCCGCACCCGAGGACCTCGGCGCGGCGGTCGCCGGCTACGGCGCCTTCACGCGCGATCGCGACTTCGCCCGGCCGTGGACCGCCGAGTCGCTCGCGGCGTGGCTCGCGGAGTCGCCCGTGGCGGAGCCCGTCCGCGGATACCGGGTGGCGCTCGACGAGTCGGGGGAGCCGGTCGCGGGGATCGCGCTGCGCGACGAGGGTCGCCTGCGTTCGATGGAGATCGTGCGACTGCCGTTCGCGATCCGCGTCGCCGACCTCGCGCTGCGCGTCGTGCCCGCCGACCGCATCCTGCGCAACATCGCCGTCGAGCATCTGTGGTTCGCCCCGGGCCGGCTGGATGCCGCACGGGCCCTGTGGGAGGACACGCGCTGGGCGTGGCGCGACCGGGGCAGCACGCTGCTCGCGACGCTCGATGCGCGGGATCCGGCGCGGGCCGCGCTCGGGCTCCGGCCGTGGTCGCCCACGACGTCGCTCACGACCGCGGTGCGAGCAGAGCCTAGGCCCGACCCGCGGCGCGTGCGCGAGTCGCTCGAGTAGCGCGCGCGCGGTGACGCCGACCGCTCCGGGCGAGCGGCAGCCGCACCGTCACGGACGTCCCGCGGCCGGGCTCCGACTCGAGGGTGATCGAGCCGTCGTGGGCGCGGATCACGTGGTGCGCGATCGACAGCCCGAGGCCGACCCCCGGGATGGCCGCGCGCTGCACGTTCGCGGCGCGGAAGTAGCGCGTGAACACCGAGGCGAGGTCGTCCCGCGGGATGCCGATGCCGTCGTCGCGCACGATCACCTCGACGCGGTCGCGCGTGGAGTGGAGCGTGACGGCGACGCGGCCGCCGGCCTCCGAGAACTTCACCGCGTTGTCGAGGATGCCGCCGAGCGCGAGCTCGAGGTGGGCGGGGTCGCCTTCGATGACGTCCCGCAGATCGTCCCGACCGTGGTCGACCGCGACCTCGACGCCGCGTCGCTCCGCCGCGGGTGCGACGGACTCGGCCACGCGCTCCACGATCGCCCGCAGGCCGACGGGCACCCGCGCGAGGGCATCCGATCCGTCCTCCAGCCGCGACGCGGTGAGGGTCTCGTCGAGCAGGCGCTGGAGCCGCTCCCCGTTCCTCTCGATCGTCTGCAGCATCCCGGTCGCCGCCGCCGGGAGCTCGCCCGCCCCGCCGTCGACGAGCAGCTCGACGTGGCCCATGATCGAGGTGAGCGGCGTGCGGAACTCGTGGTTCATCGTCGCCATGATGTCGGTCTTCGCGCGATCGAGCGCGGTGAGCCGTCGCAGCGCCTCCTCGCGGTCGGCCAGCATGCGCCCGAGCATCGCCGGGCGGAAGATGATCGGCACGGCGCCGAGGCCGACGGTGAGGGCGGCGAGCACGACGGCGAGCGTCGAGACGGGCACGAGCGTCGCCGCGACGAGCAGCGCGAGCCCCGTGAGCACCGCGATCGCCGGCACCGGGATCGACAGGCGGCGGGCGCCCGACGCGGGGGCCACGGGATCGGGATCCGCCATGCCGGCTCCCCACCAGGCCACGAGCGCCACGCCGACGGCCCAGGTGGCGTCGAGCGGCGTGCCGGCGAGGTAGGTGCCGATCGTGCCAAGCAGCGCGTAGGCGACGTCGCCGATCGCCGTCACGAGCAGCCCGGCGATGAGCGCCCACCACCGTCGGCCGAGACGGATGGTGGGAGCCGCCGCGACGCCCGCGATGACGGCGAGCAGGACGAGGTCGAAGAGGGGGTAGGAGATCGCGACGGCGCCCGCGAGCGGGTCGTCCCCGCCGAGCGACTCGCGGATCACGGGGTCGAGCAGCACCGCGAGCACCGCCGACGCGCCCACGGTGCCGACGGCGGTCTCGAGCAGCACGAGCCGGCCGACGCCGCGGAGCTGGCCGCGCACGAGCGCCACGAGGGCCGCGACGAGGAGCGGATAGAACAGCAGGTAGGCGGGGTCGGCCCAGGACGGCGAGGCGAGGTAGCCGTCGGCGTCCATCGCGAGCGAGTAGTAGCTGTCGCCGATCGCCGAGGCGGTGATGCCGGCCGCGGCGAGCACGACGGGCGCGCGCCGGAAGCGCGTGCGCACCGCGACGAGCCAGAAGATGGCCGCCGGCACCCATTGGGTCGCGAGCGAGAGCCCGACGTTGACGAGCGGGCTGGTCTGCCCCTGGGAGGCCACGAGGCCGATCAGGTAGAGCACGTTGAGGCCCGCGGTGACCACGAGGAGCGCCGAGGTCGCGGCGCCCAGGCGCGCCGCCGTCCGTCCAGCACCCCAGGCCGCCCTTGTGCCGAGCGCTGTCATAAGCCCACGCTAGACGCGGCCGGGGCGCCGGGGGAGGCCCCACAACGGGAGTGACCCGAAGGGGCGCGGATCCCCCCACCCAGCGTCCTCGGCGCGAGGGTGTCACGATGGCGGGATGCGAGCCATCGTGCACGAGGGAACCGGCGCCTCCGACGTCCTGCGCCTCATCGACCGCGAGCCGGAGGAGCCCGGTGCGGGCGAGGTGCGCGTGCGCGTCGCGGTCTCGGGCGTCAACCCGACCGACTGGAAGCGGCGCGTCGGCGCGACGGCTCCGGGGGAGCGGCTCGCCGTGCCCCATCAGGACGGCGCCGGGATCGTCGACGCCGTCGGTCCCGGGGTCGGCGGACTCGTCGTCGGCGACCGCGTGTGGACGATGCTCTCCGCGCACGAGCGGCCGCTCGGCGGCACGGCGCAGGAGCTGACGGTGCTGCCCGTCGAGCGCGTGCATCCGCTGCCCGGCGCCGTGTCGTTCGACGTCGGCGCGAGTCTCGGGGTGCCCGCGGTGACCGCGCATCGCGCCCTCACGGTCGCGGAGGGGTGGCCGTCGCGGCTCTCGCCGGGATCGCTCACCGGGGCGACCGTGCTCGTCGCCGGCGGTGCGGGCGCGGTGGGGCACGCCGCCATCCAGCTCGCGCGCTGGGCGGGGG
>JAEWKY010000095.1 GCA_023457615.1 Actinomycetes bacterium
GCCCCGGTCAGGCGGGCGGGGCGCGCCTCGTCGCGCGGCTCCCGGTCGCCCCGCGTCAGTCCTGAGCGGGGCCGGCCGCGGAGAGCCCGAGCTCGGCGAGGAGCTCGTCGGCCGTGCCGACGACCGCGACGGTGCCCGCGGTCTCGTCGGGCGCGCCGTAGCCCCACGTGACGAAGATCGTCGGCACGTCGTGCTCCGCGGCGCCGTGCACGTCGTGCGACCGGTCGCCGACCATGACCGGGTTGGACAGGTCGACGCCGCGCGCGCGCAGACGCCGCAGCGCCTCGGCGACGACATCCGCCTTCGCCGAGCGCACCTCGTCCTCGCTCGCCCCCGTGATCTCGTCGAAATACCCGGCGAGCGCGTAGTGGTCGAGGATGAGCGTCGCCGTCGACTCGGGCTTCGAGGTCGCGAGCGAGAGCGGCACTCCGGCGGCGTGGATGGCGCGCAGCACGTCGGGCACCCCCGGGTACAGCTCGGCGTCGAAGACCCCGGTCTGCACGTAGTGCTCGCGGTAGATCGCGAGGGCGCGCGCCGAGGTGAGGGGGTCGAAGCCCGCCAGGTCGCGGAACGAGTCCATGATGGGCGGGCCGACCCACTCGAGCAGCTTCGCGGGCGACGGCACGGGGAGGCGCATCGCCTGGAACGTGTAGGCGAGCGAGGCCGTGATGCCGGGCGCCGAGTCGACGATCGTGCCGTCGAGGTCGAACAGCACGGCGGTGTACGGGCCCGGGGTCATCAGAAGAGCCTCGCGTGGCCGGTCTCGAGCCCGCGCATCGCGTCGTAGTCGAGCAGGAGGGTGCGGATGCCGCGGTCGGCCGCGAGCGTGAGCGCCTGCGGGGCGATGGCCTGCGCCGCGAACACCCCCGCGACCGGAGCGAGGTGCGGGTCGCGGTTCATGAGCTCGAGGTAGCGCGTGAGCTGCTCGACGCCGTCGATGCCGCCGCGGCGCTTGATCTCGACCGCGACGTGGGCGCCGCTCGCGTCCCGGGCCAGGATGTCGACGGGTCCGATCGCGGTCATGTACTCGCGCCGCACGAGCTCGTAGCCGTCGCCGAGCAGCTCGATCTGCTCCGCGAGCAGCTTCTGCAGGTCGCTCTCGACGCCGTCCTTCTGCAGGCCGGGATCGACGCCGAGGTCGTGGCTCGAGTCGTGCAGGATCTCGTGGATCGAGATCACCAGGATGTCGGCGGTCTTCGCCTGCGACACCCGCCACAGCTCGACGACGCCCGCCGACGCGCGCTCCTCGTCGACCTCCTCGACCG
This sequence comes from Actinomycetes bacterium, assembly GCA_023457615.1. Taxonomy (GTDB): domain Bacteria; phylum Actinomycetota; class Actinomycetes; order Actinomycetales; family Microbacteriaceae; genus Pseudolysinimonas_A. The sequence continues at coordinate 1,266 of JAEWKY010000095.1, forward strand.
AGAAGGTGCACGGCGGCGACATCCAGTTGAGCGGCTTGTACGACAGCGAGTCGCTGTGCACGAGCACGCTGCCGTCGCCCTTGAGCACGAGCAGCCGCGTCGCGAGCGGCAGGTGCGCGCTCAGCCGGCCCGCGTAGTCCACGGAGCAGCGGGCAACGACGAGACGCACGGTCTCAGCCTACGGGGGTCGCTCGGCTGGATCAGTGCGCGATCGGACCCTGCTGCGTCTCCGTCCGAGCGCGCTCGGCTCCAGCCGAGCGCGTCCTCTCCCGCGCCGCCGGGATGCCGACGGCCGCGAGCACGATGAGGCCGAAGACGATCCACAGCGAGTTGAGGATGCCGACCTGGTGGCCGATGAGACCGAGCACGGGGGGACCGACGAGGAACGCGCAGTAGGCGATCGTCGCGACGGCGCTCACCCGTGCGGCGGCGCCGTGGGGGTCGTCTCCGGCGGCCGACATCCCGACCGGGAAGCCGAGCGAGGCGCCGAGGCCCCAGATGACGATGCCGGCGATCATGACGGGGGTGTACGGCACGAGGATGACGATCGCGAGTCCCACGGCGGCCATCGCGACGGCCGCGCGCAGCACGGGCACGCGCCCGTAGCGGTCGAGCAGGGGCACGCCGGCGATCCTGCCGATCGTCATCGCCGCCGTGAACACGCCGAAGAGCAGCGCCGCCTGGGCGTCGTCGAAGCCGCGGTCGTCCTTCATCGCGAGGGCGAGCCAGTCGTTGGCCGATCCCTCGGCGAACGCCATGCCGAGCACGAGCAGGCCGAGCAGCAGGATGCGCGGCTCCCGCCACGCGGCGAGCTGCGCCCGGAAGCCGGTCGGCCCGTCGTGCGCGGGCACCGTGTCGTCGACGACGACGGGCAGGTGCGGCAGCAGGCGCGGAACGATCGCCGCGGTGACGAGCACGACGCCGATGAGGATCGCGATGTGCACGCCGGGGACGATCCCGAGGAACGCCGCGACGGCTCCCGTGCCCGCGCCGGCGACGGAGCCGAGGCTCCAGGCGGCGTGGAACCAGGGCATGAGGGTGCGGCCCATGTCGCGCTCGACGGCGGTGCCCTCGACGTTCATCGCGACGTCGCAGATCGACCACGCGACACCGAACACCGCGCCGCCGACCAGAGCGACCGGGAACGCCGCGAGCACCGAGACGCCGACGGCGAGCACGAGGAGCCCGACGGCGCCGAGCCCGAGGGAGAGGAGGATCGTGCGGCGCGCCCCGAACCGGTGCACGATCGCGGCCGCGCCGAGCAGCCCGAGCACGGCGCCGGTGGCCATGCCGGCCAGGAAGACGCCGACCTGCGCCGTGTCGAGGCCGAGCGCGTCGCGGATCGCCGGGAGGCGCGAGATCCAGCCGCCGATGACGATGCCGTTGACGGCGAAGGCGAGGAAGACGCCGAACATCGCGCGGCGGACGGCGGCGCGGTTCGCGAGAGGGACGGACATGGGTGCTCCGGTGGCGCTCGGTGCTCGAATCGATTCGATCGAATCGATTCGAGTACGCTAGCAGGTCATGGATGCCGACGCGAGAAGCAGCGCCCCGCGCCCCACGCTCGCGGCCGTCGCGGCGCGGGCGGGCGTCTCGGTGTCGACGGCCTCGCTCGTCTTCAGCGGGGCGGGCCCCGTGTCGGCGCCGACCCGCGACCGCGTGCTCGCCGCGGCGGGGGAGCTCGACTACGGCGGGCCGGATCCCACGGCGCGCTCGCTGCGGCGCGGACGCTCGGGCGTCATCGCGGTCATCACCGAGGACCGGCTCTCGGTCGCCTTCCGCGACCCCGTCAACCTCGCGTTCCTCGACGGCGTCGCGGCCGCGTTCGGCGACGACCGCACCGGGCTGCTGCTGATCCCGCGCGGCGCCGACCCCGAGACCGATCTCGCCGCGCCGCCGATGGATGCCGCGATCCTGCTCGGCTGCAGCCTCGACATCGGATCGTCGGTCGAGGTGCTCCGTCGCCGACGCATCCCGATCGTCGCCGTCGAGGCCGAGGCGTTCGAGGGGGTCACCGTCGTCGACCTCGACAACCGCGACGCGACCCGTCGCGGAGCCGCGCACCTGCGCGACCTCGGGCACCGTCGCGTCGCGGTCGTGTCGCTCGAGCTCGACGGCGACCGCACGGCGGGCGCGCTGACGCCCGAGCGGGAGGCGGCCGCGACCGGGTACACGGCGCGCGAGCGCCTGCAGGGGC
>JAEWKY010000096.1 GCA_023457615.1 Actinomycetes bacterium
GGCCGAGCCGTCCTCGCGCGGAGCGCACTGGGTCGTCGGCGCCGCCGTGCTCGTGCTCGCGCTCGGCGTGGGAATCGTGCTCGTCGGCCTCGCCCGCCGTCGCAGCCCGGGCCTCACGTCGCTCAGCATCACCGCGACCCTCGCGCTCGCGGTCGCCGCCACGGCGTACGCGCTCCCCGTCGACCGCGCCGTCCTGCCGCTGAGCGGCGGCTACGCCCTGCAGCGCGACGCCGACGGGCGCTACTGGCGGCTGGGCGGGATGACCGAGCTGTGGGTGCGCGACCGCCCCGACGGCGCCGACGTGCCGGTCATCGACCTCTGGCAGGTCGCGGGCTCCGTGCAGGTGCAGCTCGACCCGGATGCCGCGGTGCGGATCGAGCTCGTGTCCGAGTCGGGCCGCGACCAGCTCGCGGTCGCCGAGGAGTACGGCAGGCACGGCGGTCGCTCCTCGTTGTTCGACGTCGACGGGGAGCTCGACCTGACGGTCGGCGGCGGCGTGCCCGACGCGGTGTTCCGCGTGCACGTCGTCCAGGGCGCTCCCGTCAGCATCCTGTACCGCGCGCCCGAGGTCACCGAGCTCCCGTTCGACCGGGAACCCGACGAGCGCATCCTCTGGGGCGAGCTCGAGAACGAATCAACGATCCCCGAAGGAGCAGGCTCGTGAGCGAGACCTCGACCGACATCCCGAGCACCGACGCCGCGAGCGCCGACTCTCCCGCGGCGCCCGACCGGCTGCCGCGCCCGCGCATCCGCACCGGCGCCGTGCTGTGGGGGCTCGTGCTCGTCGCCGTGTCGGCCACGGTGCTGTGGATCGCGGTCGACCCGCGACGACGCGGAACCGCGGTCGACACCGCGGAGGCGCTCGACGGGTTCGGCTGGACGATCGTCGCCGTCGTCGCCGTGGGCGGCATCCTCACGCTCGTCGCGGCGGCGGCCGTCATCCGGCAGGTGCAGAGGAGCCTCGCCCGGCGGGGCTGAGGCGGGGACCTCACAGCGTGCGACAACGGAATGGTGGAGATGGGGGGAATTGAACCCCCGTCCATCGCTGAGGACCTGCGCCTTCTCCGGGCGCATTCCATGAAAGCGTTCTCCTCGGCTCCGACCTTTGTCATGGACACCTAGGTCGACGAGCCCAGCCTCAGGAAAAGTCCCGCGAACCCCTGAGACTCAGGTTCGCAGCAAGTCTTCTAGCTGACGCCAGGATCCGAGGCGAAGACGTACTCGGTCTGACGGACTCGGTCTACGCCTTAGGCGGCGAGAGCGAAGTCGGCGCGCTTAGAATTCGCACCTGTTTTTTGCGGAGGGCGTTAACGAGATAACCCCGCATCCTCGGCCCGCTTCTCGCAGCTTCACAGACGATGTCGAAACCGATCATCCCCATGTCGCCTTCCCGGGGGAAGGGCCGTTGTCGCACGCTGTGGAGTTGTGAACCGCGGAGTTGTGAACCGCCCGAAGGCAGCCTCCCATTCTACAACGGCTTCCCCGCGCACCGCCATCCCGGTCCGCGGTCCCGTGTTCTGCGTTCTGCGTCGAGCCCCGCGGTCTGACACCGCGACCTCGACGCACAACGTGGACGTGGGCTGGGGCTTTGCGAGGATGGTCGCATGAGCGACACCGTGATCACCGTGCAGGGCACCGCCTCGGACTGGTTCGACGCCGAGCGCGCGACCGTGAGCGTCGAGGTCTCCCACGACGGGCCGAAGCGCGAGCCCGTCTTCGCCGCGACGACGAAGGTCGCGGCAGAGGTCACGACGGCGCTGGAGGAGCTCGAGGGCGGCGCCGTCACGCGCTGGTCGAGCGACCGCATCCGGGTCTGGTCGAACCGCCCGTGGAACAACGAGGGCGTGCAGCTCCCGCCCGTGTACTACGCCGCGCTCTCGGCGACGGCGCGCTTCCAGGACTTCGACGCCCTCGCCGCGTTCGTCGAGCGCTTCTCCACCGTGACCGGCGTCACGATCGCGGGCATCTCGTGGGACCTCACCGAGGAGCGCCGCCTCGCCGTGACGTCCGACATCCAGGCCCGTGCCGTGCAGGACGCGACGATCAAGGCGACGACCTACGCGCGCGCCGCGGGACTCGCCCGGGTCACCGCCGTCGCGATCGCCGACCCCGGGATGCTCGGCGACGGCTCGGGGGCACAGCCCGGGTTCCCGGCGCCGCAGGCCCGCGGCTCCGCGAAGATGATGATGGCGATGGATGCCGGCGCCCCGACCCTCGAGTTCACGCCCGACCGGATCGAGGTGTCGGCGAGCGTCGACGCGCGCTTCCTCGCGAGCTGATCCGTCCCGCAGCGGGGTCAGCCGACGACGGCGAGCACCGAGATCGCGACGCCCACGACGAACGCCGCCGCACCGCCGAAGGCGAGGCCGAGAGCCACCCGCAGCGAGCGGTTCGCCCCCGAGACGCCGAGCAGGAGCAGCGCGAGGGCGAAGATCGCCGACGCGACCGTGATCTGCAGACTGCGATCGCCGATCCGCTCGGAGAGCTCGAAGGCGTCCGCCGACGCGCGGTTGGCGCCGAAGGTCGGCGCGAGCTGCACGGCGGCGAACTCCCCGACCATCGGCGGCGCATCCTGCGGGAACCCGGCCTCGGCCCAGGTCGCCCACTCCTCGGCGAGACCCGGCGAACCGCCTTCGAGGATCACCTCCTGCCGCGCCTGCAGCTCGTCGACGTTCGCGGCGCCGTTGAGGATGTCGAACTGGATCGCGAGCACGTCGGCGAAACGCTCCGCATCGTCGAGACCCGCGAGCTGGGACGCGATGTTCGAGGCCAGGCTCGTGTCGCGGAGCTGATTCGCCGCGGACGCGTAGGCCCCCGACTCCCGCGCCCATTCGCTCGCCTGGTAGGCGCCGGCCGCCGTCGCCACGGAGACGAGGCCGAGCAGGATCGCCGTGGCGACCTCGAGCATGCTGCGCAGGCGGGTGTCGTCCCTCGTCTCGGCCATCGTCAGTACGCCGTCGACATGAGGAAGAGCCCGAACACGAACACGAGGGTGCCCATCGCGAGCGTGACGTAGCGCGCCGCGCGCAGCCTGTTGATGCCCGCGACGCCGAAGAGGAAGAGCGACAGCGCGTGCACGAGGGCGGCCTGTCCGAAGATCGCGGAATGCGCCTTCAGCTCCGACGCGTGAGCGCCGAGCTCGCGCGAGACGAGGGTGAGGGCATCCACGTCTCCGCGGACCGCGACGAGGTAGTCGGGCGAGTCGGTGGGTCGCGCGTCGTCGGGGAACCCCGCATCCCACCACGCCTCGAAAGAGCCCTCGGGGAGCTCGAACGATCCGAGGAGCACCGTGCCGAGGTCTCCGTAGATGTCGAGGGCGAGCTCGAAGTCGCCCGCGGCCAGGGCCGCGTCGTATGCGGTCGCCAACGGCTGAGCCTCGAGCAGCGTCGCGAGGTCGGAACGCTGGCGCAGCTGCGCGACCACGGAGAGCGTGATGCTCTGGTCGCGAGCGTCGGCGGAGTCGGCCGCGTGGAGGTCGGCCGCGTCGTTCCAGAGGCTCGACTGCAGCACGCCGAGCGCCGTCACGAGCGAGACGACGCCGAGTGCGACGGCCGTCGCGACCTCGAGTCCGCGCCCTCCGGCCCTCGTCTCCACATCCGATACCGTAGCGCTGTGACCGATGCCGTCGACGCCTCCCCGCGCGGCTGGGCCGCGCTGCCCACCTGGATCCGCATCGGGCTCATCGCCCTCGCGGCGGTCGTCGTCGCCCTCGTCGCGATCGTCGCCCTCCGGCTCGCGACGCGGGTTCCGGCGATCCCCTACGGCGTGACGAGCATCGACGACCTGCGGCCGGGCTCGTGCCTCTCCGAAGCCGAGCGCGACCTCGCCGAGTACACGGTCGTCCCGTGCGGTCAGGAGCACCCGCAGCAGGTCTTCGCGATCGCCGACGTCGAGCTCGACGACGCGACCTACGCGCTCGTCGACTCCTCACTCGCGACGTTCGGCGACGCCGTGTGCGACCGCTACCTCGAGTACCGGCTCTTCCTGCTCGAGGACCTCGAGCGCAACGACTACGACGCGTACGCCCTCGCGGTCCCCGACGCCGACGCGTACGCCGCGGGCGACACCGAGGCGCTGTGCGCCGTCGCGGCCGCCGACGGCAGCGCGATCACGGGCGACGCCTACCGCCCGATGCCCTGACCGGGCCGCCTGCTCGCCGCCGGAGCTGCTCGCCGCCGGACCTGCTCGCCCAGGACCTACTCGCCCAGGTGGCGGCGCGACGACATCGCGCGCTCGGCCTCGCGCCGATCCTGACGCTCGCGCAGCGTCTGCCGCTTGTCGTACTCGCGCTTGCCCTTCGCGACGGCGAGCTCGACCTTCGCGCGACCCTCGCTGAAGTAGATCGAGAGCGGGATCAGCGTGTACCCGCCCTCCTTCGTCTTGTGCGAGATCTTGATGATCTGCTGCTTGTGCAGGAGCAGCTTGCGCTTGCGCCGCGTGGCGTGATTGGTCCACGAGCCGGACCCCCACTCCGGGATGTGCACGGCATCCAGCCACATCTCACCGCCGTCGATGAACGCGTAGCCGTCGACGAGCGACGCCTTCCCCTCCCGCAGCGACTTCACCTCGGTGCCGGTGAGCACGAGTCCGGCCTCGTAGGTGTCCTCGATCGTGTAGTCGTGGCGCGCCTTGCGGTTGGTCGCGACGACCTTCGGTCCGCCCTTGTCCTTGGGCATCCTGCTCACCTCCTCCGCTTCGTCGTGACTGAGCAGCCGCCCAGTCTATCCGCTCGCGCCCTTCCCGCTCGCGCCCTCCCCGCTCGCGCCCTCCCCGCTCGCGCCCTTCCCGCTTACTCCGCCGATTTCACGTTGCTCCGCCGATCTGCGGCGGAGCAACGCCAGAACGGCGGAGCAACCCGAATCGGCCACCCGAGCCGGAACGGCGGAGCAACCCGAATCGGCCACTCGAGCCGGAACCCCGAATCAGAGCCCAGAGCGGTCGCGCGGGGTCAGGCCTTCAGGTAGCGGCGGATGGCGAAGGATGCCGACAGCGCGGCGAGCACGGCGCCGAGGCCGAGCAGCATGGGCACGACCAGCAGGGCGTCGCCGATCCCGACGAAGCCGATCGTGGAGACCTGCGGCGCGAGCACCCCGCGGATGAAGAACTGCGTGATCGCCACCACCCCGCCGCCGGCGAGCAGGGCGCCGATGAGCGCCGCGATGACGCCCTCGAGCACGAACGGCGTCTCGATGAACCGGTTCGACGCCCCGACGAGCCGCATGATCGAGATCTCGCGCCGACGCGAGAACGCCGAGAGCCGGATCGTCGTCGCGATGAGCAGGGCCGCCGCGACGAGCATGAGCGCCGCGATGCCGACGGCGGTGAGGCTGATCGCGTTGATGAGCGAGAAGATCGGCTGCAGCACCGCGCGGTCGTCCTTGACCTCGTCGACGCCGGGCATGCCGGTGAGCTGGTCGATGAGGATCTCGGCCTGATCGGGGTCGACGAGCTTGATGCGGAACGCCTCCGGCATGACGTTCTCGGTCGCGAGCTCCGCGATCGCCGTGCCCTCGAGGAGGTCCTGCATGTTCTCGAACGCCTGCGCCCGGGTCTCGAACTCGTAGCGCTCGATGTAGCGCGAGAGGGTCGAGCTCTCGAGCTCCGCCCGGACGCCGTCGATCTCGCTCTGCGTGGCGCTCACGCCGTCGCAGCGCTTCAGCTCGAAGTCGGTGCAGAAGTAGACGGCGACCTCCGAGCGGTCGTACCAGTAGCCCTTCATCTGGTCGATCTGGAACTGCATGAGGATCGCGACGCCCACGAAGGTGAGCGAGATGAACGTCACGAGCACGACCGAGACGACCATCGACAGGTTGCGGCGGAGCCCCTGGGCGACCTCGCCCAGCACCAGCCCGAGCCTCACTTCTCACCCCGCACGTTCTGGGGCGCCGTCGGCCAGACGAAGCCCGGCGGGGGTCCCGACCCCGGCTCGGGGATCACCGGGTTCGCCTGCGTCGCCGGGCGACTCGCGGGAGGGACGGATGCCGGGGTCGCCTCGGGCTCGTCCGTCTCGTCCGTGGGAGACGGGTCCTCGACCGCGGCCGCCGGGGTCGGCACGTGCACGGGGTCGGCGGCCGGCGCGCGTACCGGTGCCGGAAGCTCGACGGCCGGCTCCGGGACCGGCGCGGCCACGGGGGTGACGGTGATCGGCATCTCGTGCTCGGTCGCGGCGCCGCTCGCGACGTCGTCGAACGACGGCTCGAGCCGGCGCTGCTTCGGGATCGGCATCGATTGCGTCTGGTAGCCGCCCTGGCGCTCGTCGCGCACGATCTGCCCGCCGACGAGCTCGATCACGCGGCGCTTCATCTGGTCGACGATGCCGGCGTCGTGCGTCGCCATGAGCACGGTCGTGCCGTTCGCGTTGATCGTCGAGAGCAGGGTCATGATGCCCGCGCTCGTCGCGGGGTCGAGGTTGCCGGTGGGCTCGTCGGCGAGGAGGATCGCGGGCTTGTTGACGACGGCGCGCGCGATCGCGACGCGCTGCTGCTCGCCGCCGGAGAGCTCGTGGGGGTAGCGGTTCTGCTTGCCGCCGAGACCGACGAGCTTGAGGACATCCGGAACCGCCTCCTGGATGAAGCCCTTGCTCTTGCCGATCACCTGGAGGGTGAAGGCGACGTTGTCGAACACCGTCTTGTTCGGCAGCAGGCGGAAGTCCTGGAAGACGACGCCCAGGCTGCGGCGGAAGTACGGCACCTTGCCGCTCGAGATCTGGCCGAGGTCCTGCCCGAGCACGTGGATCCTGCCCTTCGTGGGGCGGTCCTCCTTGAGCACGAGGCGCAGGAACGACGACTTGCCCGATCCCGAGGCGCCGACGAGGAACACGAATTCGCCCTTGAGCACCTCGAGGTCGACGCCGTTGAGGGCGGGACGCGAGGTGCCGGGGTAGGTCTTGGTGACGCCGTCGAACCGGATCATGACCGGTCCAGGGTATGCGGGGCCCCGCGGCATCCCGGGCGCGACACTCGCCGCGAGCCGACTCCCAGAAAGGGGTCAGGATGCCCGATCGGCTCGCGGCGTGCGGAGCTGGATGACGAGTCCGATGGCGGCGAGCACGACGATGAGCGCCGTCCAGCCGAGGATGGTCGGGAGGAGCCCGAGCGGAGCGATCAGCTGCCCGGCGAGCACCGACGAGCCGCCGAGCACGAGGTAGGCGACGACGTAGACCGCCGCGAAGGTGCCGGCCCGCTGATGCTCGGGCGCGAGCGGCGCGAGGCCGCGGAAGATCGCGCCGCCCGCGGTGCCGACGCTCAGCGCCTCCACGAATCCGCCGATCCAGACGAGCGCGATCTGCCCGGTCGCGACGCCGACGATGAGCAGGAGGATGCCCACGACGAGTCCTGCGGCCCCGACCTTGAGGGCGCGCGGTACGGCGACCGCGCCGAAGACGACGCTGCCGATGCTCACGCTGAGCCCGTGGATCGAGCCGGTGAACCCGTCGACGAGCCCGCTCTCGACGTGCAGCAGGCCGTGCACGACCGTCGGCGCGAGCCCGAGGAAGAGGGCTCCGGTCGCCCACGACGCGATGAGGATCGGCAGCATCCGCACGAAGAACGAGCGCGCCGGCCGCGGCACGACGACGTTCGGGACGAGCGAGCGCAGAACCCCCGGCACGCGCGTGGTCGTCTCCGGGGCGAAGAACGTGAGCACGAGCCCGGCGAGCAGCAGCACGACGACGACCGAGAACAGCACCTCGTCGCCCTGGCGGCCGAACAGCTCGACCGCGACACCGCCGAGCAGCGCCCCGAGGCCGAGGCCGCCGACTGGCGCCGCCGCCGCGACGACCGGCCCGACCCGCGTGCCGGGCCTCGCGAGCTCGACGAGCGCCGCCGTGTAAGCCGCCGTGACCACGCCGACCGCGACGCCGTTCACGGCGCGGGCCGCGATGACCCATTCGATCGAGGGCGCGAGCATGAACATCGCGATCGAGCCGACCGCGAGGGCGAGCGAGCCCAGGATCACCGGCTTGCGCCCCAGGTGATCCGAGAGGGACCCGCCGACGAGCAGCGCGATCAGGAAGGTAAACGCGTAGACCGCGAAGGCGAGCGCGAGAGCCGAGTCGGGGAAGCCCCACTCCTGCTGCCAGACGAGCAGCAACGGCGTCGGGGCACCGCTCGCGAGGTAGAGCGAGACGAGCGTCGCCGAGAACCCGACGAAGGCGACGGGACGGGACAGCACCCTGATGTCCTTACTCGTCGTGAGCGGACTTGCGCCAGCGGATTCCGGCTGAGATGAAGCCGTCGAGGTCGCCGTCGAACACGACCGCGGGGTTGCCGACCTCGTGCCCGGTGCGCAGATCCTTCACGAGCTGCTGGCCGTAGAGGAAGTAGGAGCGCATCTGGTCGCCCCAGCTCGCCGTGATCGTGCCGGCGAGCTCCTTCTTCTTGGCCGCCTCCTCCTCGCGCTTGAGCAGCAGCAGCCGGGTCTGCAGCACGCGCATCGCGACGGCGCGGTTCTGGATCTGCGACTTCTCGTTCTGCATCGACACGACGATGCCGGTCGGCAGGTGGGTGATGCGCACCGCCGAGTCGGTCGTGTTGACGCTCTGGCCTCCGGGACCGCTCGAGCGGAAGACATCCACCCGGATGTCGCCCTCGGGGATCTCGACGGCCTGCGCCTCCTCCATGATCGGGATCACCTCGACGGCGGCGAAGCTCGTCTGCCGCTTGTCGGCGGAGCCGAAGGGGCTGATGCGCGCGAGGCGGTGGGTGCCGGCCTCGACGCTCAGCGTGCCGAAGGCATAGGGCGCGTCGATCTCGAAGGTCGCCGACTTGATGCCCGCGCCCTCGGCGTAGGAGGTGTCGAGCACCTTCACCGGGTACTTGTGCCGCTCGGCGTAACGCAGGTACATGCGCAGGAGCATCTCGGCGAAGTCGGTCGCGTCGTCGCCGCCGGCACCCGAGCGGATCGTGACGACCGCCCCGCGCTCGTCGTACTCGCCGTCGAGGAGGGTCTGCACCTCGAGGTCGCCGAGGGTCTTCTGCAGGGCGGCGAGCTCGTCGCGGGCCTCCTGCGCGCTCGCCTCGTCGTCGCCCTCGACCGCGAGCTCGACGAGCACCTCGAGGTCGTCGAGCCGCGACTCGATCGCGGTGATGCGGGCGAGCTCCGACTGGCGGTGGCTCAGCGCGCTCGTCACCTTCTGTGCCGCCTCGGGGTCGTCCCACAGATCTTGCGCGCCGGCCTTCTCGCTGAGGTCGGCGATCTCGGCTTCGAGTCGCTCCACCCCCACGACGCTGCGGATGTCGGCGAACGTGCTGCGGAGGGCGGCGATGTCGGTGCCGAGGTCGAGGTCGATCATGTCCCCCTCAGACTACGGCGTAACGTGTGAGGCGATGAGCGCCGAGGAGACCCCTTTCCGCTGGCGCTCCGTGGTCGCCGCGGTGTTCCTGCCCTCCATCGTGTTCGCGATGGGGCAGTTCGCGCTCGTCCCCGTCATCCCGGCGCTCGCCCGCAACCTCGGCACCGACCTCGGCGGGGCGGCGCTCATCGCCTCGATGCTCGTCGTGGGTCAGCTGCTCGGCGACATCCCGAGCGGCGCGATCGTCGCGCGCATCGGCGAGCGCAGGGCCATGCTCGCGGCCGCCGGGCTCGCCCTCGTCGCGGCCGTGCTCATCCTGCTCGCGCCGCACCCCGCGCTGCTCGCCCTCGGCGTGCTGCTCATCGGCCTCGCGGGCGCGTCGTTCGGGCTCGCCCGGCACGCGTTCCTCACGACGACCGTGCCGCTGCGCCTGCGGGCGCGTGCGCTCTCGACACTCGGCGGCAGCCACCGGCTCGGCGCCGTGCTCGGCCCGTTCGCGGGTGCCGGCCTCCTCGCCGCGACCGGGCAGCCCGCGACCGTGGTCGGGCTGCTGGCCGCCTGCTGCTTCGTCGCGGCGACGCTCATCATCGTGCTGCGCGACCCGGCCGCCGCGTTCGAGCGAGGGCCGCGCACCGCCGGCGAGGACGAGGTCGAGCACGAGGCCCTGGGACTGTGGAGCACCCTCCGCGCACGCCGCGGGGTGCTGCTCACGGTCGGCGTGGGCGCGGCGATCCTCTCCGGGCTGCGGCAGGTGCGCCAGGTCGTGCTGCCGGTGTGGGCGGTCAGCATCGGGCTCGACGAGACGACCACGTCGCTCGTCATCGGCATCACGAGCGCCGTCGACTTCTCGCTGTTCTTCCTCGGCGGCTGGATCATGGACCGCTTCGGCCGGCTGTGGGCGATACTGCCGTGCGGTCTGGGCCTCTCCGTGGGGCTGCTCGCACTCTCCTTCACCCACGACCTCGACACCCGGTTCGGCTGGTTCGTCGGCATCGCCGTCGTGCTCGCGCTCGCCAACGGCGTCGGATCGGGCATCCTCATGACCCTCGCCGCCGACCTCGCCGACCGGCGCAACCCGGCGCCGTTCCTCGGAGCGTGGCGGTTCACGGTCGACCTCGGCGGCGCGGGGGCGCCGATGATCGTGACGGCCCTCACGGCGAGTCTCGCCCTCTCGTCCGGCGTCGCCGCGGTCGGCCTGCTCGGGCTGATCGGGGTGGCGGTGCTCGCGGTGACCGTGCCGCGGCACGTGTCGTCGAAGCCGGGCGCCGAGCCGCCGGTTCGCGGATAATCCTCTGGTGCCCGACAGTCCGCTCGCCCGGAGCCCTTACACGGTGCTCGGCGTGACGTCGCACGCGAGCGCGACGGAGCTGCGGCGCGCGTTCCGCCGGAAGCTGCGGGAGACGCATCCCGACACCGGCGGCGACCCCGCCCTCTTCGTGCAGGTGCAGCTCGCGTGGGAGCAGGTGGGCACGGCCGAGGCGCGCGCCGCCTACGACTCGGGATCGCGGGTCTCCCCGGAGGAGAGCCGCACGTGGGCGCCCGCTCCCCCGCGGAAGCGCGAGAACGCGTCGCGCCCGCAGGCTCGCACGCACGGGCATCCGGGCGGCTGGTACCGCGAGCGGTATCTCGAGCTGCTGCGCGAATGGGTCGGGCGCGGGGCCGAGATCGCCGATCCGTACGACCCGGCGCTCGTGCGCTCGGCGCCCGTCGAGGTGCGCCATCTGCTCGCGTCGGCGATCGCGGAGGAGCAGAGCGCCGTCGCGCTCGCCGGACTCGGCATGGGGTTCTCGGTGTGGCACGACGTCGACACCGACGCCGGCAAGATCGACCACATCGCGCTCGGGCCGAGCGGGCTCTGGGGGATGCTGAGCGAGGACTGGGGCTCGGAGGTGTCGGTGCGCCGCGGCGAGCTCATCGGGCCGGGCATCTCGCGCGACGACCGGCCGGTGCAGGAGCTCGCGCGACGCACCCGCGCGTTCGAGAAGGTCGCGCGGGTCAAGTTCTCGGCGCTCGTCATCGTCGTCGGCGACGGCGCGAGCGCGGACGGCGTCGAGGAGATCGGCAAGGTGCGCAGCGCCCGGGCGTTCCTCGTGCAGCGGCCGCGGCTCGCGCACTTCGTGCGCACGGGGGTGCCCGGGATCGGCATCGGCGGCACCGACCTGTTCGAGGTGCGCACGCGCGTGCAGGGAGCGGCTCGGTTCGTGTGAGGGCGAGGCGGGCGGTGGTCCGCCGTCCGTTCGGAGTCGACCGTCCGCTCGGAAGAGTGTGGGCGGTCGCCGACACCCGAAATCGGCGACCGCCTCAGCCGTGAGTGCTGGACACTGCGAACGACTGTCGGCATCAGTCTGAACCTCGCCGCCGACACCGGGAGGGACTTGTCAACAGGCCCCTGATGTGGGATAACCGCTCAGCCCAGCACGACGCGCGCCGTTGCCGTGGTCTGGATGCGCAGCCCCTCGGGGAAGAACACCGTCACGATCGGCGGGCGCCAGATCGCGGAGAGCGTGACGGTGGCGCTCTCGCCGTCGGGGGTCGTCGCCTGCTCGAGCTCGAGCGCCTCGAACCCCGTGCTCGGGGTGCTCGTGACGAATGCCGCCACGTCGCGATGCACGTCGGCGGATTCGAGTTCCACATGAGGTCGTCCGCCGACGATGCGCACGTCGGCGAGGTCGAACGCCTCCGCGCCGACCAGGGCCGCGCCGTCGGCGAGGGTGAAGCGCTGCTTGCGTTCGAGATAGAGCGAGGCGGCGGCCGCCGCGACGAGCACGAGGGCGAGGGCGAGCGCCCCGAAGCCCGCGACGAGCGGCAGGGTCGACCCCTCGTCGTCGCGCAGCATCCTCGCGATCCTCACGTCGTCACCGCGTGCCCGCGTCACCGCGTGCCCGCGAACCGCGACACCTGCTCCGTCGCGACGGAGTCGATCGGCACGCCGAGCGGGAGGTCGGTCTCGAGCACGGCGGGCAGGAGCGGCAGCGGCGCGACGACCGAGATCGAGACGGTGACGAAGCCGCGCCGCACGAGGCAGTCGGCCGGGTCGGGGCGGCAGCTGATCGCGATCGCGGCATCCTGCGCCTCGAGTCCGTAGTCGGCGAGGGTGACGGCGATCGCGCGGCGGGCCGCGGCCTCCCCCGCGGCGACAGTGGGAGCCTGCACGAACACGCGGGATGCCTGACGGGCCGCGCCTTCGACCGCGAACGACGCGCTCTGGACGCTCGCGAGCGCGAGCACGAGGTAGACGGTCGGCACGAGCAGCAGGAGCCCCACCGTGATGAACTCGAGCGACGCCGAGCCGCCCTCGTCGGCGAGCGAGCGGTCAGTCCAGGAACTCGCGCGCCGCATGCCCCTCCACCTCCAACCCGCCGCCCACGCCGAGCAGTCCGACGATCGGCAGCGTCGCCCGCACCCGGACCGTGACGGCGGGATGCCCCCGCCACTCCCCCGTCGCGACGCTCACGTCGGTCGCGTAGTCGGCGCCGATCGCCTCCGTGATGAGATCGCGCGCACGGGTGATGCCGTCGGCCGGGACGTTGTCGGCGAGGGCCGCGAACCGGGCCCCCTCGGCGGCGGCGTCGAGCACGGTGTTGCGCACGTGGAGCGCGAGCCCGAGCTGCAGCACGGCGAGCGTGAGCACCGTGAGCAGGATGCCGACGAGCGTGAACTCGACGACGGCGGACCCCTCGTCGTCGCGGAGCCCTCGTGCGACGCGCACGTGCCGCACCGCCCTAGAAGCCGGTGACCCGGTCGAGCGCGCTCTGGAAGATGTCGCCGAGCGCGGGGCCGGCGATCGCCCAGATCGCGATGACGAGCCCGGCCGTCATGAGGCTGATGAGCACCCAGCCGGGCACGTCACCGCGCTCGTGGCGGAGCAGCTCCGCGATTCTTCCCCTGATCATGGTCATGCCCGCCATGGTCGCCCGGACCGGGTCGGCGCCGCGCGATCCATCCACAGCGGCCGCCGACAGCGTGGCGACGCCGGGGTGCCCTAGGGTGGCAGTCCCGAGAGGACGACCGTGCCGCAGTACGACTTCAACCCCCCGCCGGGCTGGCCGGAGCCGCCGAAGGGATGGCGTCCGCCGCCGGGCTGGCAGCCCGATCCGTCGTGGCCGCCGCCCCCGCCGGGCTGGGGCTTCTGGAGGGTGCGCCCGCCGTCGAAGGCCGCCCGTCGCGCCGTCGCGATCCTCGGCGGGGTCAGTGCGCTCGCCCTCCTGGCGACCGGCGCCGTCGTCGTGGTGCGCGGCTCGACGTCGGATCGCGGCATCGCGGTGGCCGACGAGGAGTCGGTGCCGCGGTTCGCGACGATCGCCGAGGCGACCGACTACTACGAGCAGCAGAAGACCGACCTCCGGGGCTTCATCGACGAGAACCCGTTCGGCTACGACTACACGTTCGTCGAAGAGCTCCTCGTCGACCTCGACGACAGCGTGCGGGACGAGAGCACCGACCTCTTCCCCGATCCGCACGTGATCGCGCGCGCCGGGATCCAGGTGCTCGAGACGCAGGGACGCTTCGCGCGGCTCGTCGAGAAGTGGGAGACCGACTTCGCCCCGAAGCCCGACCTGCTCGCGAACACCACCGGCAGCGTCGCGGAGGCGGCGCTCGATGCGGTGAGCGCGGGTGTCTCCGACATCCGCTTCGACGACTTCTGCGGCACCACCGACGAGGCGCTCGCGTGCGTGGCCACCGGCACGCTCGTGCATGTGCCGAGCGAGCTGCTCGACTACGACGACGAGCGGATGCGCGCCGAGTTCGGCGACCACTGGTCCTCCGTCATGTGGCACGAGTTCGCGCACGTCATCCAGAACAAGTACCTGTTCCGCCTGTGGGACGATCCCGACTTCCAGCGGCTCTTCGTCGACCCGCCGGCACCACCCGGCAACGGCGACATCGACTACCCCGCCGAGCACTCCGCCGACTGCATGGCCGCCGCCGTGCTGAGCGACTACATCATGGGCTACGACGGCGAGTGCACGCCCGAGAAGCTCGACTTCGCGCGCACCGTCTGGGACGGGTCGTTCTACGTCGACTGACCTCCTCTCCCCCGGTGGGACTCCTGTCAACCTCCGGCGGGCGCGCCGGATGCGGCGCACACTGGAGGGATGACGCAGCTCGAGTCGGGAACGCACGCCCCGGCGGCGGAGTCGCCCGCGATCGAGAGCGCCGAGGCGGAGACGGAGCGGATCATCCGATCGGCCACCCTCTGGCTCGGCGCGACGATCGTGACGGCGGCCCTGCTGCTCGGCCCCTCGGTCGCGGCGGGCTGGCGTCCGGCCGACCTGCCGCTGCAGGATCAGGCGGTGTGGTGGTTCGGCGCCGTCGTCGCCGCCCTCGGCATGGCGGCTCTCGTCTGGGCGGGCTGCCCGACGCTCGGCTACCCGCTCGCGCAGGCCTGGGTGCAGAAGCGCATCTGCGTGCGCGTGGGCATCGTCGCGAGCCTCATCGGGATGTCGCTCGCCGGTCTCGCCGTGCTGCTCGCGCCCGCGGGCTGACCGCCGCCCGGCCCGTCGCCTCCGGAGCGGGTCAGGAGGAGGTGTCCGGCACGTCGCCGAAGGTGCCCCAGCTGAGCTCGGGGCCGTTCGGGCCGAGCACCGACAGCTGGAACGGGATCGGGTAGCCCTCGGGATCGGCGTCGGCGAGCGACGGGTCGCGCAGCTGCGCGTCGACGCGCGCCCGCTGCTCCTCCGTCAGCCGGGCGACCCAGAGCTCGGGCCACCGGTTGCCCGGCGTCGTGAGCGACTGCAGCTCGACCTCCGACTCGGGGTTCTCCACCGCGATCCGGATGACCGCCTCGATCGCCTCCGCCGACATCCGCTCGGGGAGGTGCACGACGTGCAGGCGCGGCTGCTCGCCGATGTAGGAGTAGGTCGCGCCCTCGGCGAACTGCGGGAGCTCGCTGAGCGTGCGGAACGAGCTCGCGAAGGTGTCGAGCGACCCGAGCACGACGTTCGGCCAGCCGTCGATGACGGCGACGCGCACGACATCCGGCGCCTTCTCGATCGCGAGCAGCTCGACGAGCGTCGCGCGCACCCGAGCCGCCTCACCCGGGTAGACGGTCGTGTCCCACGGGGTCGGCGGCTGCGTGTCGGTCTCCGGGTCGAGCGGCTCGGTCTCGCGCGCGAGGATCACGGAGCCCTCCCACGCGCGCTCACCCGCGAGGGCCGCCGCCTGCTCGGCGACGGCGAGCACGACGTCGTCGGGGGCCTCCCGCGCGACCTCGACGACCACGTCCACGTCCGACGACCGCGCCGACAGCACGCCGGGCAGGAGTGCCAGATCCTCGGCGAGCGTGGTCGTCGGGGTCGGGCTCGGCGCGGGCGACCCCGGGATGCCGGCGCACGCGACGAGGGAGAGCACGAGCAGCAGAGGGACGACGGAGAGAGCCCTGGATCTCACCCGGCGAGTATCACACCCCCGGCTGGGAGCCTCCGTCGCAGAACACCTCGGTTGCAGAATCAGCCGGGAGGACGGAGCACTGTGCAACCACCCCGACGAGAGTCAGTGCTCGACGGGCGCCTGCATCGCGTGGATGTACTCCTTGATGGAGGGCATCGCCTCGAGCTTGTCCTGGAAGAACGTGTTGACGAGGTTGATCACGCGCGCCTGCGCGCCCTCGACCGCGGCCGTGCGCGCCTCCCCCGGCACCTGCGACTCGAGGGTGCGCGCGAGGTCTTGGATCGCCGCGACGATCTCCTCCTCGGCCGGACCGTCGAGGGCCTTCACGACGTCGAGCACGAGGGCGTCGGCCTGGCGGCGCACGTCGTCGATCGGGATGCTCGACCCCGGCTGGGTCGCGTTGTCGAGCGTGACGATGAGCGACCACACCTGGTACAGGATCGTCGTCGGCTCGTCGAACAGCCCGCGCACGAAGGCGGCGTCGTAGTGGCGACCGGAGAGCCGGAACACGTTGTACATGCGCTTCGCGGCCTTGCCGTAGTTGAGGTGCTTCGTGAGGTACTTGCGCACCTCGCCCTCGAGCTGCTCGACGTAGCTGTCGAGCGCGTCGTCGGAGACGTGCGCGACGATCTTCGCGAACGTCGGCACCTCCTCGGCGTCGAGGTAGACCTCCTGGAAGTACGTGTCGAGGTAGCCGTCGAGCGACACGATCGTGCCCTCCGGCGCCTCCCAGGTGACGTCGATGACGTTGCTCGCGTTCGAGAGCTTCCCGCGCTCCGGGTCGGTCACAACCCAGTCGGCCTTGACCCACCCGGGATCGCGCGCGGCGTCCTCCCAGCGCACCTCGCCATCCGGGGTCTGGATGACGCCCGCCTCGATGTCGGCGAGCGACCAGGTGATGGGGGCGCCCGCCCGGGTCGACCCGAGCTTCGCCTCGAGGAACTGATAGGTCTCGCCGCGCGTGAAGGCGAGCACCTTCTCCTTGAGCGAGGTGGCCAGGATGGCGCACGCCTCGTCGCGCGTCGCCGCCTTGATGTTGAAGCGCTGGAAGAAGTCGGCGTCGCCGGGGAAGCTCTGGATCTTCGACTGCGCGGCCGACCCGGAGAGGGCGAGCGCGCCCTCGGTCGTCGCCGGGTCTCCCGTGAGCTCGACGATGGCGCCCACCTTGCGGAAGCGCGCGAGATCCTTCGGCGAGAAGTCGAGCATCGCGACGCGGTGCCCGAAGGTGCCGCTGCGCACGTCGACCGTGACGTCGTCGTCGGTCTGCGACGCGATCGCGGCGAGCCAGGCGACCGTGTCGGCCTCGTCGAGCTTCACGCCGAGGCGCTCGGCCGACTCGATGATGCGCTGCACGTCGGGGTTCGCGGCGGGATCCGCGGCGGCGGGGTTCGAGCTCATGACGCCTCCTCGATCAGGATGCTTCGGTGGCTTGCGCGCTCGCGGTGCGGAGGGCGGCGGCATCCTCGGAGATCCGGCGGAACAGCTCGGCCTGATCCCGGGCGTCACCGAGAGCGTTGTGGGACAGCGGGCGGCCTGCGAGGTACTTCGGCGAGAGGTGCCGCATGCTCGTCTGCTCCCAGGTCGAGCCCATCATGCCGACGTAGTAGGACTTGATGTCAAGACCTCCGTGCCCGAAGGGGTTCTCGATGCCGTAGCGCACGAAGTACTCGTTCACGAACATCCAGTCGAACACGGCGTTGAATCCGACGAACACGGCGCGGTGGGTCTGCGGCGGCACGACGTCGCGGATCCACCGGGCGAACTCCTCCATCGCCCGCTGCGGCTCGACGCCGTTCGCCGCGAGCTCGTCCATCTTCAGACCGCTCACGGCGAGCGCGCTGTCGACGACGGCGATGCGGTCGGGCTTGAGCTCGATGTAGAACCCGCGGTCGGGATCGTCGACCGGGCACGCTCCGATCGACACCATCGCGTAGTCGCCGGGAGTCGGGCCGGCGGTCTCGACGTCGACGGAGATGAAGCGCTCGGGGCGGACGCGCTGTGCCTTCGCCGGAGCGACCACCGTCAGGCCTGGCCGAGGTGCGCGGTGACCTCGATCTCGATCTTCATGGCGGGGCTCGACAGCCCGGCCACGAACATCGTCGCGGCGGGTCGCACCTCGCCGAACACCTCCTGCAGCGCGGGCCAGGTCTTCTCGAAGTCGTCGCCGTCGGGCAGCAGGTAGTGCACCCGCACCACGTCGGCGAACGTGGCCCCGGCCTCGGCGAGCGCCGCGCCGATGTTCTTCAGGGCCTGGCGTGCCTGCTCCTCGACGTCGTCGGAGATCGTCATCGTCGAGTAGTCGTATCCGGTGGTGCCGGAGACGAACACCCAGTCGCCCGAGACCACGGCACGCGAGTACCCGATCTGCGACTCGAAGGTGGACCCGGACGAGATCAGCCTGCGCATGGATCGAGGCTAGCGCCGCGGAGGGGTCGGTCCGCGCGGCGGCAGGTCAGAGCTCGAGCGCCGCGGGATCCTCGGGCTCGTCCGGGTCGTTGCGCGCCCGGCCCGCCCTCACCTCGCCGATCGCGAGCACGAGGCTCACGACCATCCCGAGGGCGAGCAGGCCGGCGCCCACGAGCGGCGCGACGGTGAACGCGGCGGGATCGGGATGCACCCCACCCGGCGCGACGAAGAGCACGAGGATGCCGGAGGTCAGCGCGCTGCCCGTGGCGAATCCGATGTTGCGCAGCAGCTGATTCGCCGAGACGGCGCTGCCGCTGTCGCGCGGGGCGGCGTGCCGCAGCACGAGACCGGGCATGGCGGCGAACGAGCTGCCGCTGCCGAGGCCGGCGAGCAGCATCGAGAGCGCGAGCATCCACACCTGGTCGTGGGCGAGCGCGACGACCAGCAGCGCCGCGGTGTAGAACGCGCAGCCGATCGGCAGCAGCAGGTCGGGCGCGAGCCGCCGGGCGACGAGCAGGTTGAGGCGGCTGCCGGCGAGCGACGCCGCGGAGTAGGGCACCATGAGCAGCCCGGCGACGAACACCGACTGCGCGAGCCCACCCTGCGCGAGAGGCGCCTGTGCCACGAGCACGACGAGCGACAGCAGCAGGTAGACGCCGATGCCGGCCACGAGCGCCACGAGGTTGGCGCCGAGCACCCCGCGACGCACGGCGAACCGGAGGTCGAGCAGCGGCTCCGGCACGCGCAGCGACCGGCGCGCGAAGAGCACGAGGGCGACGACCGCGATCACGAGCGATCCCAGCACCGCGGGCGACAGCCACCCCCACGTCTCGCCCTGAGTGATGACCAGCAGGAGCGCCGAGCTGCCGATCGAGAGCAGCACGGCTCCGGGCCAGTCCACCCGCGCCGTCGCGCCCGCGCCCGCCGTCCTCGGCACGACGACCGCGGCCACGACGAGGGCGACGGTGCTCGCCGCGAACCCGAACCAGTACGCCGCCGCCAGGCCGCCGACGGTCGCGACGAGGGAGGCGATCGGGTAGCCGAGCCCCGCGCCCGCGACGACGGAGACCGAGAGGAGCGCGAGCGCCGACGCGTGGCGCTCGGCCGGGAGGGTCGCGCGCGCGACGGCGATCGCGACCGGGGTCGAGCCGAGCGCGATGCCCTGCAGAAGGCGTCCGACCAGGATGCCGCCGAAGCCGAGCGGGAGGGCCGCGATGAGCGTGCCGACGACGGCGACCGCGATCGAGCCGAGCAGCACGGCCCGGCGTCGGGGGCCGTCCGCGAGCCGGCCGAGGATCGGCACCGCGACGGCCCCGGCGAGGAGGGCCGCCGTGAGCGTCCACTGCGCGTCGGCGACCGAGAGGTGCTCCGTCTCGGCGACCTCCGCCACGAGCGGGGCCCCGAGGCTGCTCACCACCGCCCCGGTCGTGGTCGCGAGCACGAGGGCGGGCAGCAGCATCCTCTCGCGTGCGCTCACCCGGCCCATTCTCCCCCCGGGAGCGCAAGCCCCTGGCCGTCGGCCGCGTCGACACGGAGCGTAGAGGCATGGACGCAGACCACAAGCAGCCCACCGATCACCTGCCGCCCGAGACCGAGCGCGACGCCGACGACAGCCGCACGACGTCCGATCCGTCGTATCCCGTCGACGGCCCCGCCGAGACCGGCGGCGTGTCGCCCGAGACGGCCGCCGAACCGGGGCGTCCCGATCGTCACGGCCTCGACAAGCTGCCGCCCACCGGCCGCTGACCTGCCGCCGCCGGCTCCGATCAGCGGACGGGTTCGGACTGCTCGACGACCGGCACCGCCTCGACGGGCGCGTCGGCGCGCTTCTCCGCGCGCACGCACGCGATGCCGACGAGGATGAGCACGCCGCCGAGCAGCTGGAACGGGCCGAGCGCCTCGCCGAGCAGCACCCAGGCGAAGACCGACGCGAACACGACCTCGAGCATCCCGACGAACGACATGAGCCGCGACCCGAGGCGCTGCGAGGCCGTCATGCTCAGCGCATAGCCGAGCGCGGTGGTGATGGCGAGCGCGAGCAGCGGGGCCCACCAGGGCGCGACGCCGCCGAAGGCGGCCACGTCGGTGAGCGCCGTCTCGAACGGCACGAGTCCGACGACGCCGACGACGAGCAGCGCGAGAGATCCGAGCAGGAGCGAGATCGACGCGAACGCGGCGGCGGGAAGCCCTTCGGCCGGGCGCGCGGCGATGACGTAGTAGAGAGCGCACCCCACGGCGGCGAGGCCCGCGAAGACGTAGCCCAGCACGTCGCCGCCGCCGACGGGACCGATGATGAGCACGAGACCGCCGAGGGCGAGCGCGGCGCCGATCAGCACGACGAGGCGAGGCAGCCGGCGCGTCGCGACGGCGACCCACGCGACGAGCAGCAGCGGCGCCGTGTACTCGATGAGGAGTCCCGACGACACCGGGATCCGCTGGATCGCCGCGAAGTACACGAGCTGCGTGCCGGCGACGCCGATGAGCGCCATGCCGAGGATGCGCCAGCGTGCCCGCCACACCACTCGCCACCTGCCACGGAGGGCCGCGATCGCGAACGGCACGAGCAGCAGGCCCGCGACACCGGCGCGCACGGTGACCGCGGCGGCGGGGCTCCACCCCGCCTCCATGAGCGGCTTCACGAGCGCGCCGGAGGTTCCGAAGCAGACGGACGCGAGGATGCCGTAGACGAGTCCGGAGGTGACGGTGGAGCGGGTCATGGCAGCCTGTCAGGTGCGAGGAGTGGTTACGATCCTGACCATAGGGCCGCGAACCGTAAGGATTCAACTTGCATTTCACCCCTGACACCGAGGACGCGATCGCCTTCCTCGTCGCGCTCGCCAACACCGCACCCGAGGCCTCTCGCAGCGGTGGGGACGAGCTCGCCACCCCCGCGTCGCTGACGGCGCTCGTCGACGAGCACGGCTACTCGGGGCGGTTCGATCGCGACGAGGCCGAGCGCGCCTCGGTCGTACGAGTGCGCGACGAGCTGCGCGCGATGTGGACGCTCCCCCGCGACGACCTCGTCGCCGAGATCAACCGCTGGCTGCGCGACGTCGACGCGCTCCCCGTCCTCGTGCGGCACGACCGGTTCGACTGGCACCTGCACGCGACCGAGGCCGACGCGCCCCTCGCCGACCGGATGCGCGCCGAAGGGGCGCTCGCGCTGGCCGAGATCGTGCGCGCGCGCGAGACCGGCCGAATGCGCGTGTGCGCCGCCGACGACTGCACGGGACTGCTGCTCGACCAGTCGCGCAACGGGTCGAAGCGGTTCTGCTCGGTGCGCTGCGGCAACCGGGTCAACCAGCAGGGCTTCCGCGAACGGATGAGCGCGGACGACTGAGCATCGACGCCCGAACGCGACGGCGGTTAGGGTGGCGCCGTGTCGACCATCCCGCTGCCACGACGTCTCGCCGTGCCGGTGGTGCTCGTGGCCGCGGCCGGAGCCGCGGCGGTCGCCGTGCTGCTCGCCCAACGCCTCGCGGGAGCCGACGGCTTCCCCACCGATCCGGTCGCGACGACGTCCACGGCGCTCGCC
>JAEWKY010000097.1 GCA_023457615.1 Actinomycetes bacterium
GAGGAACGCCGTGCCGACCTGCACCCCGTCGGCGCCGAGCGCGAGCGCCGCGGCGACCCCGCGACGGTCGACGATGCCGCCCGCCGCGATCACCGGCACTCCCACGGCGTCGGCGACCTGCGGCACGAGGGCGAGCGACCCGACGAGCGACTGCTCGGCCGGACGCAGGAACGAGACGCGGTGCCCGCCCGCCTCCAGTCCCGTGGCGACCACGGCATCCACCCCTCCGGTCTCGAGCGCGACGGCCTCCTCGACGGTGGTCGCGGTGCCGACGACGACGATGCCGCGCGCGTGGGCCTGCTCCACGAGCTCTCGCGGCGGAACGCCGAAGACGAGGCTCAGCACGCCCGGACGCGCGTCGAGCACCGCCTCGGCCTGCTCCGCGAAGGGCGGGAGGAAGGCGGCGGGGGTGGGCGGCGGCTCGAGCCCGAGATCGGCGAAGAGCGGGGCGACGGCGGCGCGGGCCTCGGCGAGGTCGACGACGTCGGGCGTCACCTCGTCGCCCGTCGGCAGCCACAGGTTGAGCGCGAAGGGTCGTCCCGTCGCGGCACGCAGCTCGGCGGCCGTCGCGGCGATCCGGTTGGCGTCGTACCCGTAGAGGCCGTAGGAGCCGAGCCCGCCCGAGTCGCTCACGGCCGCCGTCAGGGCGACCGACGAGACCCCGCCGAACGGTCCGAGCACGATCGGATGCTCGATCCCGAGCAGCTCGGTCAGCCGGTTCACGTCCCGGCTTCCGCGATGACCTCGGGATGCCGCCTGGGCTCGCTCACCCGGCCAGGCTAACCCTCGAGCAGCGCCCCGAGCTCGAGCCACCGCTCCTCGAGCGCGGCGGCCTCGACCTCCAGGGCGGCGATCGCCTGCTGCTTCGCTCCGAGCGCGACGTAGTCGGTCGGGTCGGAGGTCGCGAGCACGTCCCGCGCCGCCGCGATCGCGTCGTTCGTCTTCTCGAGCTTCCGCTCGGTCGCCGCGAGCTCCTTCTCGACGTTCCGCCGCTCCGCCCCTCCCAACATCGGTGATCGAGTAGCCGACGCAGGAGGCGTGTCGAGATCCTCGGCGGGCGTCTCGACACGCGCGCGGGGCGCGCCACTCGACGACCGAGGGGCCTTGCGCAGGGCGAGGTACTGGTCGACGCCGCCGGGGAGGTGACGGAAGGCCCCGTCGAGCACGGCGTACTGGTCGTCGGTGACGCGCTCGAGCAGATAGCGGTCGTGCGAGACGACGAGCAGGGTGCCCGGCCAGGTGTCGAGCAGGTCCTCCATCGCCGCGAGCATGTCGGTGTCGAGGTCGTTGGTCGGCTCGTCGAGGATGAGCACATTGGGCTCGTCGAGCAGGATGAGCAGCAGCTGCAGCCGGCGCTTCTGACCGCCCGACAGGTTCTTGACCGGCGTCGAGAGCTGGGCGCTCGTGAAGCCGAGACGCTCGAGCAGCTGACCCGGCGTGAGCTCGGCGCCGCCCGAGACGTACGAGGTCTTCTGGCGACCGATGACGTCGCTCACGCGATCGTCCATGACCTCGTCGAGCCCGACGAGACGCTGGTCGAGCACCGCGATCCTCACGGTCTTGCCGCGCTTCACCCGGCCGCGCGTGGGCGTCACCGTGCCCGCGACGAGGCCGAGCAGCGTCGACTTGCCGGCGCCGTTGACGCCCACGACGCCGGTGCGCTCCCCCGGGGCGATGCGCCATGTGACGTCGTCGAGGATCGTGCGTCCGTCGTAGGCGACCGACACGTCCTCCAGGTCGACGACGTCCTTGCCGAGACGGGCGGTCGCGAGCTGCGAGAGCGACACCTTGTCGCGCACGGGGGGCTCGTTCTCGATGAGCTGGTTGGCCGCGTCGATGCGGAACTTCGGCTTGCTCGTGCGGGCGGGCGCGCCGCGGCGCAGCCAGGCGAGCTCCTTGCGCATCAGGTTCTGCCGCTTCGCCTCCGACGCCGCCGCCATCCGGTCGCGCTCGACGCGCTGCAGGATGTAGGCGGCGTAGCCGCCCTCGAAGGGCTCGAGGAGACGGTCGTGCACCTCCCACGTGGTCGTGCAGACCTCGTCGAGGAACCAGCGGTCGTGGGTGACGACGACGAGACCGCCGCGGTTCGCCGGCCAGCGACGCCTGAGGTGCTCGGCGAGCCAGGCGACGCCCTCGACGTCGAGGTGGTTCGTCGGCTCGTCGAGGAAGACGACGTCCCAGTCGTGCGTGAGCAGCGCCGCGAGCGCGACGCGCCGCTGCTGCCCGCCGGAGAGGTCGCCGATGCGCGACTCCCACGGCACGTCGGTCAGGAGCCCGGCGATGACATCCCGGATGCGCGCGTCGCCCGCCCACTCGTGCTCGGCGCGACCGTCGACGACCGCGTCGGCCACCGTCTGCTCGGGCGGGAGCGCGTCGCCCTGGTCGAGCATGCCGAGGGACACGCCGCCGCGCCGGGTGACCTGGCCCGAGTCGGGGGCGAGACGCCCGGCGAGGATCTTGAGGAGGGTGGACTTGCCGTCGCCGTTGCGGCCGACGACGCCGATGCGATCGCCCTCGTCGATGCCGATCGTGACGGAGTCGAAGACCGTGCGCGTCGGGAACTCCAGCCCGACGCCCTCCGCGCCGAGCAGATGAACCATGCTCGCCAGCGTAACGTTGCGCGGGTGAGCACCCTGTTCGACGGGATCGAGGTCGAGATCGTCGAGCTGCTCGCCTCGCCGATCCACCGCTACGAGGGCCGGCCGGCCGACGGCCCGCGCCGCGGCGGACCCGAGGAGCTGCGCGAGTCGCTCGAGCTGAAGGCGGGACTCGGCATCGTCGGCGACCGGTACTTCAACCATCGTGCGCATCGCGCGTCGTCGGTGAGCCTGCAGTCGGTCGAGGCGCTCGAGGCCGTCGCGGCCGAGCTCGGCGTGCCGGTGCCGGGGCTGCGGCAGACGCGCCGCAACGTGCTGCTGCGCGGGGCCGACGTCGACGCCCTCGCGCGGCGGGAGTTCAGCCTCGACGCGGGGTTCGGCCCGATCCGCTTCGGGGACGCCCGCGCGTGCAACCCGTGCGCGTGGCTCGACACGGCGATCGCGCCGGGAGCGTTCCGGGCCTCCCGCCGACGCGGCGGCCTGCGCACCGGTCCGCTCGACTCGGGGACGCTCAGGCTCGGTCCGGCGACCCTGACGATCCTCGGCTGAGCGCTCGCGCCACCCCGGCCGCACCGCGCAGGAAGCCCCGGCGATCGTCGTCGGCGAGAGGGAGCAGCACCACCCGCGCCACGCCGGCGTCGAGCCACGGGCCGAGCTGGTCGGCGATCTCGGCGGGCGTGCCGACGACGCGCGCGCGGGCGTCGGGCGCGAGCCCCC
>JAEWKY010000098.1 GCA_023457615.1 Actinomycetes bacterium
CCTCGATGACCGCCTTCCGGGCGGATCCGGGCCGCGGAATCGCACGGAAGGCAGTCATCGAGGAGTGAGGTGAGGGTGAGGAGGTCGCCGCCGAACGGGGAGGCGCACGCTCGAGCGGTGGTCGTCCACGGCGAGGGTCGTGAGCATCCTCAGGTCTCGAGCGCGCGGTCGAACACCATCATGCGCGAGCCCGGCCCGTCGTAGCCGTCGATGGGTCCCTTCACGTTGAACCCGAGGCGGGTGTGGAAGGCGATCGAGGCCGCGTTGACGGAGGCCGTGATCGCGCCGACCCGGGTGCAGCCGGCATCCCGGGCGATCTCGAAGAACCGCTCGTACAGCCGGCGACCGAGGCCCGTCGAGCGGTTGCCGGGGGCGACGCCGACGAAGTGGATGTAGGCGTGCGCCGGTTCCGACGGCGAGACGAAGCCGACGAGGAACCCCGCGAGCTCGCCGCCGTCCTCCGCCACGAGCGACGTGCGGTGGAAGTGGTCGAGGAAGAGCCGGGGCAGCGACCCCGCGATCGGACGCCCCCACCACGCGTCGACGACGCCGACGAGGCGCTCGTAGTCGGCGGGCGTCGCGGCGCGCAGGGTCGGCACGCCCCCCAGGCTAGGAGACCTGGACTTCCTTCCAGAAGGCGACGTAGTTCGAGAAGTCCTTGCCGACGCGGGCGATGCCGGACTCGTAGGGCTCCGGGTACGACCACGCGCGGTCGGGCAGCGCCTGCCCGTCGACCGTCACGGTGAAGTACTGGCACTCGCCCTTCCACGGGCAGGTGTAGGGCGTCGGCGACGTCGTGAGGAAGCCCTCCTTGATGGCCGACGGCGGGAAGTACGAGTTCCCCTCGATGTGGATGATCTCGTCCTCGGACGCCTCGGCGATGACGGTGCCGTTCACGGTTGCAGTGGGCATACTCCATCCAAGCTCGTGTCAAGCCTGCGCATTCCCGCCTTGACATGCGGTCGGATGGCGGGATGCCCGCCTACGACGACCTCCGCGCGCTCTACGTGAACTGCACGCTCAAGAAGAGCCCCGAGCTCTCGCACACGCAGGGCCTCATGGATCGCAGCATCGCGCTCCTCGAGGAGCAGGGCGCGCACGTCGAGACGCTGCGGCTCGTCGACTTCGCCGTCGCCGACGGGATGTCCGCGGACATGCGGCAGGAGGGCTGGACGGAGGACGCCTGGCCCGACGTGGTCTGGCCGAAGGTGCGGGATGCCGACATCCTCGTGATCGGCGCGTCGATCTGGCTCGGCGAGCCGACGTCGGTCTCGCGCCGCTTCGTCGAGCGGCTCTACGCGATGAGCGACGAGACGAACGACGCGGGGCAGCCGATCTACTACGGGAAGGTCGGCGGCGTCGTGATCACGGGCAACGAGGACGGCGTGAAGAACTCCGCGAAGCACCTGCTCTACGGGCTGCAGCACATCGGGTTCACGATCCCGCCGGCCGCCGAGACGGGCTGGATCGGCGAGATCGGTCCCGGCCCGTCGTACCTCGACGAGGGCTCCGGCGGCCCCGAGAACGAGTTCACGACGACGACGCTGACGGCGATGTCGTGGAACCTCCTCCACCTGGCGCGCATGCTCAAGGACTCCGGCGGCATCCCCGCGGTGGGCAATGTCGCGGGCTCGTGACAGTCTGACCCTGACACGCCCATCGGGAATGGGCCTGCGCTCCGAAGAGTTGAGCAGGTCGAGAGGGGAGCGCGTGTGATCGAGTTCCGCGATGTCACGAAGAGCTTCGGCGCGCAGAACGCCGTCGAGCACTTCTCGCTGCAGATCCCCGCGCGCCAGGTCACCGTGCTCGTCGGCTCGAGCGGCTCGGGCAAGACGACCCTCCTGCGCATGATCAACCGCATGGTCGACCCCACCTCGGGCTCCGTGCTGATCGACGACGAGGACGTCGCGACCGTGCCGCCCGTCGCGCTGCGCCGCCGCATCGGCTACGTCATGCAGTCGTCGGGACTGCTGCCGCACCGCCGGGTCATCGACAACATCGCGACCGTGCCCCGCCTCACCGGCATGCCGAAGGCCGCCGCGCACGAGCGCGCGCTCGAGCTCATGGATGTCGTCGGCCTCGACCGCTCCCTCGCCCGGCGCTTCCCCGCCGCGCTCTCGGGCGGTCAGCAGCAGCGCGTCGGCGTCGCCCGTGCGCTCGCCGTGCGGCCCAACATCCTGCTCATGGACGAGCCCTTCGGGGCCGTCGACCCGATCGTGCGCGCCGACCTCCAGCAGGAGGTGCTGCGCATCCAGCGCGAGACCGAGACGACGATCGTCTTCGTCACGCACGACATCGACGAGGCGTTCCTGCTCGGCGACCAGGTGGTGATCCTCGCGCAGGGCGGCCGCATCGTGCAGAAGGGAACGCCGGAGGAGATCCTCTCCCGCCCGGCCGACGACTTCGTCGCGTCGTTCATCGGGTCGGATCGCGGCAGGCGCCGGCTCACCGTGTCGTCGCGCACGGGCGAGGGCGACGACCGCGTCCTCGTGGATGCCGGCGGCTATCCCGTGGGCGTCATCGCGGCGCCGGGGGGACGGCTGAGCATCGGCGACGCCTCCCCGAAGTCCCGCTCGATCTCGAACAAGACGGATCAGGCGGGAGACGCCTGATGGCCTGGCTGTGGGCCAACCTGGGGTTGGTGCTCGGACTCACCGCGGAGCACGCGGTCCTCTCCGGCATCCCGATCCTGATCGGCTTCGCAGCCTCCCTCCCGCTCGGCTGGCTCGCCGCGCGGTCGAGGATCGCCCGCGGCATCCTGCAGACGGTCTTCAACGTGATCTACACGATCCCGGCGCTCGCGCTGTTCATCGTGCTGCCGCCCATCCTGGGCACCAAGATCCTCGACGACCTCAACGTCGTCGTGGCGCTGTCGGCCTACGCGATCGCGATGATGCTGCGTGGGACGATCGACGCCTTCTCGAGCGTCTCGGGCGACGTGCTGCAGTCGGCGACCGCGCAGGGCTTCTCGTCGGCGTCGAGGTTCTGGACCGTGCAGCTGCCGCTCGCCGGTCCCGTGCTGCTCGCGAACCTGCGGGTCGTGTCGGTGAGCACCGTCTCGCTGCTGAGCGTCGGAGCCCTCATCGGCTCGGGCGGGCTCGGCTATCTCTTCACGAACGGCTTCCAGCGCTACTTCGTCGACGAGATCGTCATCGGCATCGTCGCGGTCGTGCTGCTCGCCCTCCTGTTCGACGCCATCCTCGTGCTCGTCGGTCGCGTGCTGATGCCGTGGAACCGGCGGTCGGCCGCGCCGCGCCGCATCCCGTTCCTCAAGGCGGTCGTGGCGGGGAGGTCGGCGTGAACTACTTCCTCGACGCGTTCGCGTTCCTCGTCGACGCCGCCAACTGGGCGGGGGAGCGCGGCATCGGCGCCCGTCTGCTGCAGCACCTCTCGCTCACGGGGCTCAGCATCGTCATCACGGCCGTCATCGCGGTGCCGCTCGGCCTGCTGATCGGCCACACGGGTCGTGGACGCGGGGCGGTCATCGGCCTCACGGGTGCGGCGCGCGCGCTCCCGACGTTCGGCGTGATGATCCTGTTCGTGCTCGTCGGCATCTCCTTCGGGCAGGGTCTGAGCGCCGGGCCCGTCCTCGCCGTGCTCGTGATCCTCGCGATCCCGCCGCTCCTCGCGGGCGCGTACGCCGGCGTCGAGGCGGTCGACCGCCTCACCGTCGACGCGGCGCGCGCGCAGGGGATGACCGAGTGGCAGATCCTCACGCGCGTCGAGCTGCCGCTCGCGCTCCCGCTGCTCGTCGGCGGACTCAGGTCGGCGACCCTGCAGGTCGTCGCGACCGCGACGATCGCGGCCTACGTCGCCCAGGGCGGGCTCGGCCGCTACCTCATCGAGGGCATCCAGAATCGCGACTTCCTGCGCGCTCTCGTCGGCGCGATCCTCGTCGCCGCCCTCGCCCTGCTCCTCGACGCGCTGCTCGCCGTCGTCCAGAGACTCGTCTCGCCGCGCGGGGTGTCCCGCGGCGCGTCGCGCAACACCGGCAGCACAGCCCGGCGGTCGTCCCGACCGTCCGGCGCCACCCGGGCACCCGTCACGGAAGGATGAATCGGATGTTCTCACGCACCATGAGGCGCGTCGCCCCGGCGGCGCTCGCGTTCGGCCTCGGAGCCGTCGTGCTCGCGGGCTGCGCGGGTGGCGGCGACCCGCTCGACCCCGGAACGGGCGGCGACGACGGCGGGTCGATCACGATCGGCAACCAGGCGTTCCCCGAGAGCGAGCTGCTCGCCCAGATCTACGGCCAGTACCTCGAGGCGAACGGCTACGAGGTCGTGTACGAGCCGGGCATCGGCTCGCGCGAGACGTTCGTCGCGGCGCTCCAGGACGGCTCGATCGACCTGATCCCCGACTACGCCGGCAACGCGCTCATCTACGCGGACCCGGACGCCGAGGAGACCTCGTCGGAGGACGTCGAGGCCGCGCTGCCGGCCGCGCTCGAGGAGCTCGGGCTCGCGGTCACCGCGGCGGCGCCGGGTGAGGACTCGGACGCCCTCGTCGTGACGTCGGAGTTCGCCGACGCCAACGGCCTGACGACGATCGGCGACCTCGCCCCGCTGTCGGCCGAGATCACGCTCGGCGCCAACACCGAGTTCGAGCCGCGCTGGCGCGACGGTCTCGCCGAGGTCTACGGCTTCGA
The DNA here is from genome assembly GCA_023457615.1 of Actinomycetes bacterium. Classification (GTDB taxonomy): domain Bacteria; phylum Actinomycetota; class Actinomycetes; order Actinomycetales; family Microbacteriaceae; genus Pseudolysinimonas_A. The sequence continues at coordinate 4,646 of JAEWKY010000098.1, forward strand.
GGGCTGGGCGTTCAAGGCGATCGACGACTACGGCGGACCGGGGACCCTCGCCGACCTGCTCGCGGGCGCCATCCAGGTCGCGGACATCTACACGACGACCCCGTCGATCGCGGCGAACGACCTCGTCGTGCTCGAGGACGACCTCGACCTGTTCGCGGCGCAGAACGTCGTGCCGCTGCTCAACGCCGACGTGCTGACCGACGAGCTGGCCGCGCTGCTCGACGAGGTCTCGGCCGAGATCACGACCGAGGTGCTGCTCGAGCTGAACAGCGAGATGGCGGGCGACGCGAA
>JAEWKY010000099.1 GCA_023457615.1 Actinomycetes bacterium
CGCGTCGCCCGCCTACACCTGGCCGGCCGCGGCGGCGACGTTCGACCCGGCGACCGAGGCGGGCTCGGCGGCCTTCGGCGGCAGCGTGCGCTGGGTGATGGCCGCGCACGGCATCGACCTGACGCTCTCGGCTCCGCGCGTCGTGCTGGCCGGCGACGGCACCGGCAGCCTCTACTGGACGGCGGGCGGCGCGGAGCTCCTCGGCGCGACGCTCTCGTCCGTCGTCGTCGGCGACCCCACGACCTCGGGCGGACAGGATGCGCGCGCGGTGACCGCCGTCGTCACGATCACCGCCGAGGGCGGGGCCGCCTTCGGTCCGTCGTACACGGCCGGAACCGTGCTCGACCCCCTGTCGTTCTCGCTCTCGGTGCCGAGCGCGCCCGTCGTCACGGCGACGACGACGACGCTCGCGGCGACCCCCGCGACGAGTGCGCGCACGGGCGACGACGTCACGTTCACCGCGACCGTCGCCCCGGCGGCGACCGGCACGGTGCAGTTCCTCGACGGCGCGACGGCCCTCGGCGCCCCCGTCGCCGTGACCGCCGGCGCGGCGACCCTCACGACCTCCGCGCTCGCCGCGGGCAGCCACGCGATCTCGGCGGCGTTCACCTCGGGCGACGCCGCCTTCGGCTCCTCGACCTCGGACGCGCTCGCCTACGCGATCACGACGCCCGTGCCGGGCGGCGGGGGCGGCGTGCCCGCGCCCGAGCCGGTCGCGGGCGTCGAGGTCACCGACGCGACGCTCGTCTGGGGCTACTCGGGCTACGCGCAGTCGGGCGTCTTCGGGCCCTGGCGCTTCTTCGGCGCGACCGGCGACGCCGTCATCACGACGGGCGCCGCCGCGGGCTACGCGCCGGGATCGGGCACCTCGATGCCGCCCGCGGTGACGGACCCCCACGTGGTGAGGTTCACCGGCGGCGAGGGCTCGGTCGACACCGCGACCGGCGCCGCGCTCCTCTCCTACGAGGGCTCGTTCACGATCAACGCCTACCCCGCCGACCTCGGCGCCCCCGACGAGACCTACGCCGATCCGATCGTCGCCGTCTCGGCCGACGGCACGGGCACGGTGAGCTTCGACGTCTCGTTCGGCGCGGGCGCCGACTTCCTCAACGGCGGCACGACGCCCGCCGTGCACCTCGGCCGCGTCGTGCTCGCGACGTTCGGCGGCGCCGATGCGGGGCCGACCGGCTTCACGATCACGCCGTCGTATCAGGGCCGCAGCTACGACGCACCGGCCGGCGAGACGGCGCAGAAGCGGGACTGCCCGGTGTGGGGCGCGTGGCCGACGGCCTTCGTCGACGCCCTCCCCGCGGCCGTGCGCTCGCACTACTACTCGACGCTGTCCTGCTCCGCCCAGCAGACCTACAAGCCCGCCCTCCCGCTCGCGATCGGCTACTCGCTGCCGGACCCCGAGCCCGTGGTGACGGTGTCCGCGACGACCGGCCTCGAGTCGGGCGACGTCGTGACCGTGCGGGGCGAGCACTTCGGCCCGGACGAGACCGGCGCGCCGCTCGGAACGCGCGAGCCGCTCGACGGCAGGTTCGGCGGCGTCTACGTGACGTTCGGCACGTTCCTCGACGACTGGAGGCCGAGCGCGGGAGCGCCGTCGACGGCGCGCAAGCTCGCACCGGGCACGACGAGCTGGGTCGTGAACCCGGAGGACGTCGCCCGCGTCGGCGGTGCCGCGCGCGGCGCGATCCCGATCGGGCCGGACGGGTCGTTCGAGGTCGAGATCGTCGTGACGGAGGACTTCGCGGGCGCGCTCGCGGACGGCAACTACGGCATCTACACCTACCCCGGCGCGGGTGCGGTCGCTCCGCGGTTCGAGACCTTCACGCCGATCGCCTTCGCGGTCCCGCAGCCCGTCGTGACCGTGTCGCCGACCACGGACCTCGAGTCGGGCGACGTGGTCACCGTGCGCGGCGAGAACTTCGGCCCCGACCGCACCGGAGCCCCGCTCGGCACGCGACCGCCCCTCGAGGGCAGGTTCGGCGGCGTCTATGTGACCTTCGGCAGCTTCCTCGACGACTGGAAGCCGAGCGAGGGGGCGCCGTCGACGGCGCGCAGGCTCGCGCCGGGCACGACGAGCTGGGTCGTGAACCCGGAGGACGTCGCCCGGGTGGGCGGCGCGGCCCGCGGCGCCGTCGCGATCGAGTCGGACGGGTCGTTCGAGCTCGAGATCGTCGTGACCGAGGACTTCGCCGGAGCGCTCGCGGACGGCAACTACGGCATCTACACCTATCCCGGCGCGGGCGCGGCGGCTCCCGCGTTCGAGACCTTCACCCCGATCGAGTTCGCGGGCGCCACCACGCCCACGACGCCGCCGGTCGACCCCGGTGCGACGCCGGGCGCGGGCTCGCTGCTCTGGGGCGTGAAGGCGTCGTTCCGCGACTACGTCGTCGGACCGATCGCTCACGGCTCGATCGCCGTCGGCGGAGGCGCGGGCGTCTCGGGCGGCGCCTACTGGTTCCCGCAGTCCTCGGCCGCGGGCGACGGGACGAGCGCGACCTACCGCGGCACCGTGACGTTCACGGGTCACGCGGGCGTGCTCGACCTCCGGCTGTCCGATCCCGCCGTGCGCGTGACGGGCGCGACGACGGGCGTGCTGTCGGTCGTCGTGGGCGGATCGCGGGTCGACTTCGCCACGCTGGACCTCGGGGCGGCCACCTCGAGCATCGATGCGGCGGGGGCGCGCAGCTTCGCGGGCGCACCGGCGACGCTGACGGCCGCCGGTGCGACCAGCTTCGAGGGGTTCTACGCGGCGGGCACGGCGCTCGACCCGGTGAGCTTCACGATCGGCTCGCCGAACGGCACGGCGGGGACCCCCTCGACCCGGGGCGCGACGGCCGTCACGGTCGCCACCCCGGCGGCGACCCCGCCGGCGACCGAGGGCATCGAGTCCTCGACCTCCGGGGGCTTCGTCGAGGGCCGGTCGTACACGTTCACGGCGCGAGGATTCCAGCCGAACGAGACCGGCATCCTCGTCGTCATCTACTCGACGCCGACGGTGCTCGCCACCGACGCGACCGCGGATGCCGACGGGGTCGTCACCTGGACGGGCGTGCTGCCCGCGGGCCTGACGGGCGAGCACACGCTCACCTTCCAGGGCTCGGTCGACCGCGGGATCGTGCTCGACATCGCGCGCGCGGAGGTCGTCGGCTGCCCGGTCGAGGCGGCCGAGCTGAGCTGGGGCTTCAAGGAGTCGTTCCGCGCCTACATCGACGGCTCGATCGCGAACGGCGAGTGGACGGCGGGCGGCGGCGCGACCTACGAGACGCCGCTTTTCACCTGGGCGTCGGGCGCCGGCGGCTACGACGCCGAGACCGAGGATGCCGACCTCGCCTTCCCGGGCGACGTGCGATTCACCGGGCACGGCGGCGTGCTCGACACGACGATCGCGAATCCCCGGGTCGTGATCGACGGCGAGCGCGCGACGCTCTTCCTCGACGTGACGGGGACGACGCAGGCGGGCGCGGTCGTCGCGGCGACCGGCATCGAGTTCGCGGAGCTCGACCTCGCGGCCGCGGAGCGCGTCGGCGGGGGAGACCTCGTGGCCTTCACCGGCATCCCGGCGACGCTCACCGAGGCGGGCGCGGCGGCGTTCGGCACCTACGAGGCGGGCAGCGAGCTCGACCCGGTCGATCTGTCGATCACGGTCGACCCCGCCTGCGC
>JAEWKY010000100.1 GCA_023457615.1 Actinomycetes bacterium
GCATCGAGGTGCCGCCCGTGGGTGGGCCGCGCGAGCTGGCCGACACGGCCGTCGCGGTGCTCGGCGCGCTCGGCCTCCCGCGCGTCGTCGTGGGCGGGGTGTCGATGGGCGGCGACGTCGCGCTGCAGCTCGCGCTGCGGCATCCCGACCGCGTCGCCGGGCTCGTGCTCATCGCCCCCGGCGGGCTCGTCGACAGGATCGGCGGGCCCGGGACCCACCTGGCGGCCTGGCTCGCCACGCGGCTCCCGGACGGCATCCTGCTCCCGCTCGCCCGCGCGGCGAACCGCTTCGCCCGGTCGACCATGCGATCGATCGCGAAGGACCCGTCGCGGCTGCCGACAGAGGCCGTCGACGCGTTCGTGCGCGAGGCCCGGCATCCGCTCGCCGGCATCGCCTACGGGCGCTACAACCAGGCGACCGTCACGCGGCACGGCATGAGCAACGACGTGAGCGCGCTCGTGGGCGGCATCGCGGCGCCCGTGCTCGTCGTGCACGGCGAGGACGATCGGATGGTGCCGCTCGCCGGATCCCGACGCGCGGTCGAGCGGATGCCGCACGCGCGACTCGTCCCGGTGCCCGACTGCGGCCACTGGGCGCAGCTCGAGGCCCACGACCTCGTGCTCGCCGAGCTGACGCGCTTCCTGGCCGAGGTCGACGCGGGAGACGCCTCCGCCTAGTACCGGATCGCGTCGATCACCTTCACCCGCACCGCGACGAGCGCGGGCAGCAGGCCGGCGAGCGCCCCGACGAGCGTCGCCGCGCCGAGACCGATGAGCGCGGCCTCGATCGGGAACGCCGGGATGTCCTGCACCCCGAGCGCGATGAACGACTCCGTGATCGGGTTGCGGATGAGCACGATCGCGAGCAGCACGCCGGCGAGGCCCGCCACGAAGGTCGCGACGACGCTCTCCATCATGACCGCGAAGAACACCCGTCCCGCCGTCGCGCCGAACGCCCGGCGGATGCCGATCTCGCGGATGCGGTGCTTGACCGTCACGAGCGCGATGTTGAGCAGGCCGAGCGCTCCGAGCGCCATGACGAGCACCGCGATGCCGATCACGACGATCTTCGGGATGAGGAGCGGGTCGCCCTGCCCCTCCCACGCGAGGTAGTCCTGGCGCTGCACGTCGACCTGCCAGTCGGCGCCGAGCGCGCCGGCGATGTCGCGCTGCAGGGCGGGGACGAGCTCATCCGCGGCCTCCGGCGGCACCCACGCCTCGTAGTTCGGCAGCTGCGGGTAGTTCGGATCCTGCGGCGGGGCGAACGCGTCGTAGTCGTCGTTGAGCATGTAGGCCTGCAGGAACGAGCCGTCGAGCGACTGCTTCGGGGTCACGCCGACGATGATCGCGTCGACGGTGCCCGTCGGGGTGACGATGCCCATCGTGGGGTCGAGACGCAGGTTGGGCGAGCCGAGGCGCTCCCACACCTCCTCGCTCACGACGACCGCCGGGGCGAGCCGGAGCGCGTCGCGGTCGGTGAACCACGAGCCCTGCTCCAGCGCGATGCGGTGCATCACGCCGTAGGGCTGGTCGACCCCGAGCGCGCCGATCCCGAGCACGCCGTCGGGGAACTGCACCGAGAAACCGCCGTACATCGTGCGGTTGACGTGCGTCACGCCGTACCTCTCCATCGCCTCGAAGAAGGCCCGGTCGAGGTCCTCCTTCTTCGGCGAGGCGCCCGTCGCGGGGTTGTAGGCGTACATGCCGACGGTGGCCGGCCGACCCGTCTGGCGCTCGTACATCTCCGTGGTCGCCTGCGTCGCGATCGCGCCCGCCGCGACGACGCCCGTGAGCGCGGTCACCGCGACGCCGACGCCGATGAGGCTCAGCAGCACCTGCGTCCGATGGATGCGCAGCTCGGCCCACGCCTCGACGAGCGAGCCGACGAACCCGGTCCACGCGCGCCCCGCCCGCGGACCGCCCTTCGGCGTGCGGGTCGTCCCCGGCACGGGCGGCGGGGTGTCGACGCGCTCGAGGGCGGTCGAGGTCTCGCCGCTCACAGCGTCGCCCCCGTCGCCGCCAGGTCCTGCACGCGCGACGCCGCGACGTCGTGCAGCACGCCGCCGTCGAGGCGGAAGTGCCGACGTGCCAGGGCGGCGACGTTCGGGTCGTGGGTGATCGTGATCAGAGCGGCGCCCGCCTGCTCGGCGGCGGCATCCAGCAGCTCCATGACGCTCGCGCCGGTCTCGACGTCGAGCGCGCCCGTGGGCTCGTCGGCGAGGATCAGGCGCGGGCCGCGCACGAGCGCGCGCGCGATCGCGACGCGCTGCTGCTCGCCGCCCGAGAGCTGGTCGGGGGTCGACCTCAGTCGCGCGCCCAGGCCGACGCGGTCGAGCATCTCGCTCGCGAGCCGCTCGCGCCGCCAGAACTGCGCGCCGTCGGCGTAGAGCAGCGGCGTCATGACGTTCTCGAGCGCCGTGCGGCCCGGCAGCAGGTTGAACTGCTGGAAGATGAAGCCCACGTCGCGACCCCGCCGACGGTCGCGCTCTCCGGCATCCAGCTTGTCGAGCGGGGTGCCGTCGAACTCGAGCCGTCCCGACGTCGGGGTGTCGATCAGGCCGAGCAGGTTGAGCAGCGTCGACTTGCCGCTGCCGGAGCGTCCGACGATGCTCACGTGGTCGCCGATCTCGACGGAGAGGTCGACGCCCTTGAGGATGTCGAGCCTCCCCCCGTCGGGGAGCTCCACGGAGCGCGTCACGCCCTCCAGTTCCACGAAGGCCATGTCAGCCGCCGCAGCCGACGAAGTTGCCGTTGTCGTCGAAGACCGCCGGCAGTCCGCCGCAGTCGCCCATCATCATCCCGGGGTCGGCCGGAGCGCCCGGCACGAACTGCAGCACGAGCTCGCCCTCCTCCAGGCCGTCGACGACCTCGACGTTGATGCCGTCGGAGAGCCCGAGCGTGACCTCGCGCTCCTCGGTCGCGCCGGTCTCGGGGTCGGTCACGACGTAGACGACGCCCGACTCCGCGGAGCCGAGCACCGAGGTGACCGGCACGACGAGCACGTTCTCCGCGACGCCGGCGGAGATCGTCATCTGCGCGGACAGGTCGGGGAAGACCGTCACGTCGACGGGGACGACGCAGCGCGCGGTCGTGCCCGATCCGGCGCCCGGATCGCCCGAGCCGGGGTTCTCGCCGTCGCCCGCGCCGCCCGAGCCCGCGAGCGGGGTCGTCACGGTGAGGTCGACGCACGTGAACGGCGCGGGACCGCCCGTGACGGTGACCGTCGCCTCGGTGGGCGCGGTGGCCAGGCGGTAGCGGTCGACGGGCTGCACCGACGCCGTGACGTAGAACCCGGGCGGCGCGATCTGCGCGACGACGGTGCCCGCGGTGGTCTGCTGGCTCACGACGAGGGAGAGCGCCGAGACCGTGCCCGCGACGGGGGCGGCGATCGCGACCGTGACCGTGCGTCCCGACGAGTTGGAGCCCTTGACGATCCCGAGCTGCTGACCCGCCGCGACGACGGAGCCGACGCCCACGTCGAGCTGGATGACCTCGCCCCCGAGCGGCGCCTTCACCGGCACCGCGTCGTCGGCCTTGACGGTGCCGCTCAGCACGACGTCGTTGCTGATGGTGCCGATCATGGCCGGCACCTGCGGGTCGACGACGCCGCCGGTCGGGAGCTCTCCCCCGGCGCCCGCGGTGGAGGAGCCGAAGAAGGCGAGCTTGACCAGCGCGACGGCGATGGCCGCGAAGACGACGATGCGCAGGATCGGGAAGACCCACTTGCGGGCGACGGACATGGGCGATCTCCAATTCCACGGGTGAGGCCGCGTGCCCTGACACGCGGTGCTCACATCGAATCAGGAGCGGGCCCGAATCGCATCCCAACCTTCGGTGAGTCTCGATCGTCCGGAAGGATGATTTTCGGTGGCGCGACCCGCCGGGCTACGCCTCGATGACCACGGGGATGATCATCGGGCGGCGACGGTGCTGGGTGTTGACCCAGCGGCCGACCGTGCGTCGCACGACCTGCTGGAAGCCGTGCTGGTCGCTCGTGCCGCTCTGCGCCGCCTCGAGCAGCGCCTTCACGATCTGCGGGCGCACGCTGTCGAACACCGCGTCGTCCTCGGCGAATCCGCGCGCCTGGATCTCCGGGCCGACGATGATCTTGCCGGTCTGGGAGTCGATCGCGATGAAGATCGAGATGAAGCCCTCCTCGGCGAGGATGCGGCGGTCCTTGAGGTCGGCGTCGGTGATCTCGCCGACCGTCGAGCCGTCGACGTAGACGAAGCCGATGTCGAGCTGCCCGACGATCCTCGCCACGCCGTCCCGGAGGTCGACGACGACGCCGTTCTCGCCGAGCAGCGTCTGCGCGGGCGCGACCCCCGTCTCGATCGCGAGGTCGGCGGCCGCCCGCAGGTGGCGCGCCTCGCCGTGCACGGGCAGCACGTTGCGCGGCTTGATGATGTTGAAGCAGTACAGCAGCTCGCCCGCCGAGGCGTGCCCGGAGGTGTGCACGCGCGCGTTGCCCTTGTGCACGACGTGGGCGCCGAGCTTGATGAGTCCGTTGATCACGCGGTAGACCGCGTTCTCGTTGCCCGGGATGAGGCTCGACGCGAGGATCACGGTGTCGCCGGCGCCGATCTCGATCTGGTGGTCCTGGTTCGCCATGCGCGAGAGCACGGCCATCGGCTCGCCCTGCGACCCCGTCGACATGAACACGACCCGGTCGTCGGGCATCGTGAGCGCCGTCTTGAGGTCGACGATGACGCCCGGCGGCACGTTGAGGTAGCCGAGATCGGCCGCGATGCCCATGTTGCGCACCATCGACCGGCCGACGAACGCGACGTGCCGCTCGTTGGCGACCGCGGCATCCAGCACCTGCTGCACGCGGTGCACGTGGCTCGAGAACGACGCGACGATGACGCGCTTGCGGGCGCGCGAGATGACGTTCTCGAGCACGGGCCCGATCTCGCGCTCGAGCGGCGTGAAGCCGGGCACGTCGGCGTTCGTCGAGTCGGGCAGGAACAGGTCGACGCCCTCCTCGCCGAGCCGCGCGAAGGCGCGCAGGTCGGTGATGCGGCCGTCGAGCGGCAGCTGGTCCATCTTGAAGTCGCCCGTGTGCACGACGAGGCCCGCGCTCGTGCGGATGGCCACGGCGAGCGCATCCGGGATGGAGTGGTTGACCGCCACGAACTCGAGCTCGAAGCCCTCGAGCCGCTCGACCTGGCCCTCGCGGACGACGCGCGTCGTCGGCTGGATCTTGTGCTCCCGCAGCTTCGCCTCGACGAGCGCGAGCGTCAGCTTCGAGCCGAGCAGCGGGATGTCGCGCCGCAGCTTCAGCAGGTACGGCACGGCGCCGATGTGGTCCTCGTGGCCGTGCGTGAGCACGACGCCGACGACGTCGTCGAGGCGCTCCCGGATCGGCGTGAAGTCGGGGAGGATCAGGTCGACGCCCGGCTGATGCTCCTCGGGGAAGAGCACGCCCGCGTCGACGATGAGGATGCGGCCGTCGATCTCGTAGGCCGTCATGTTGCGCCCGATCTCGCCGAGACCGCCGAGCGGGACGACCCGCAGGGTTCCGGGCTGGAGAGCGGGCGGGGTGACGAGTTCGTTCATCGTGTGGTCCCTGCGACCTTGGGCAGCGCGCCACCGGCGGCCGCGTTGGCGTCGGGCCGGAAGCGCTTGGCATCCACCCCGTCGATGTCCGTCACGAGGGCGATCTCGTCCTCGATGAGCTGCGCCTCGTGATCCTCGGGCCCGACGAGCGGCAGCCGCACGCGCGGGCTCGAGATGCGGCCGAAGCCGTGGAGGATGTACTTCGCCGCGACCGTGCCGGGCACGTGCGTCATCGTCGCCCGCACGAGCGGCTCGAGCGCCTTGTGCGCCGCCTGGGCGGTCGCGAGATCGTTCGCGTTGACGGCGTCCACCATGCGGCGGTACGGCTCGGGAGCGATGTTCGCGGTCACGCCGATGAGTCCCGTGCCGCCGATCGCGAGGGTCGGGAGCGCGTTGCCGTCGTCGCCCGCGAAGTACAGGAGGTCGGTCTGGTTCATGACGCGGCTGACCTCGCTGAGATCGCCCTTGGCATCCTTCACGCCGAGGATGTTGGGGTGCTTCGCCGCGCGCAGCAGCGTCTCGTACCTGATCGGCACGCCCGTGCGGCCCGGGATGTCGTAGAGGATGACGGGCAGGTCGGTCGCGTCGGCGACCATCCGGAAGTGCGTGAGGATGCCCGCCTGCGTCGGCTTGTTGTAGTACGGCGTCACGATCATGACCCCGTCGGCGCCGGCCTTCTCGCTCTTCTGGTAGAGCTCGATCGCGTGCGCGGTCTCGTTCGAGCCGCCGCCGGTGATGACCTTCGCGCGGCCCGCGGCGACATCCTTCGCGACCTCGACCAGCTTGATCTTCTCGGGATCGGTGAGGGTGCTGGTCTCCCCCGTCGTGCCCGTCACGACGATGCCGTCGGCGCCGTGCGAGACGAGGGAGTCGATGTGCTTCTCGACGTCGGGCCAGTGCACCTCTCCGTCGTGGGTGAACGGGGTCACCAGCGCGACGAGCACCTGTCCGAAGGGATTGTCTGAACTCACGTACCTCAGGGTATCGGGGTTGGCGACACGACCCGGGCGGTGTCGCGATCACGTGACCGCAGACACGACGCGCCGACGACCCGCGGCACGGTGCGGCTCCGGTCGTCAGATCGCGACGGAACGGCGGAGGTCGACGCGCCGCGTCAGGGTCGTGACGGCGGCGATCAGGGCATCGGGGTCGAGGAGGATCGTCCTCCACCGCGGTCGCAGCACGACGAACCCGAGGGCCGTGAGGGCCAGGTCGCGCGCGGAGTCCCGGTCTCGGGAGGCCGGGTCGTCGTGGAAGCTGCTGACGCACTCGACGACGACGCGCCCCTCGACGACGAGGTCGAGGCGATCGAGGTCGGAGAACGGCACGCGCACCTGGATGTCGACGCGGAAGCCCGCATCCTCGAGGAGACACCGCGCGATGCTCTCGGTGCCCGACTCAGCTCTCGCGTCGAGGCGCCGCAGGACCCGCCGCAGAGGCCCGGGCAGCCGGGCCGCAGCGAGCTCGAGATCGACCGTCGTCAAGGGCGAGCGACGCAGGACCGAGTCGAGCACGGCGACCGCGATCGGCGTGGGCTCGCTCCGCAGCACCTGCGCGACGGCGTCGGGAAGAGGAGACAGCCCGACCCGGCGCGCCGGTCGACCGCGTCGCCAGAGCACGCGCACTCCGGGATCGGTGCGGTCGAGCAGGCGGGCGGCGTCGTCGGGATCGCGCAGGTCGGTCGCCTGGGCGACCTCGACGACGAGCCTCTCGCCGATCGGCCTCCACGCGCCGTGCGCGGC
>JAEWKY010000101.1 GCA_023457615.1 Actinomycetes bacterium
ATCCCGCTCGGCGGTCTCCGCGCGCTCGCGCAGCGCCGCGAGGAGGCGCTCCCGGCCCGTGACGACCTCCGCGACGACGACGGGCAGCGCGACGAGCAGCACGACGCGGAGCGCCGCGAACGGGATCGCCCAGCCGGCCGGGATCTCGTCGCTCCTCGTGCCGGCCAGGCCGACGATGGCCACCTCGGCGACGGCGACGACCCCGAGCACGATCCCGCGCCGACTCCCCTCGACCCGACGACCGACCGTGTACGCGGCGATCGCGACGCCGAGCACGGTCGTGCCGATCTCGCCCGCGGTCGCGACGAGCGCCACGAGGTCGAGGGCGACGACGACCGCGAGCACGACGATCGGCCGCCGTTCCCGGAACAGCACGGCGACGGCCTGGGCGAGCGCGAGCGCCCCCGGCAGCCACCATCCACTCGTCGCCGTGAGCGCGGGATCGAGCGCCGCGGCGCCGACGAGGTAGCCCGCGGCGAGGGCCGCCGTGAGCACGGCGGGGAGCAGCAGCCGGATGCTGCGCGCAGGCGTCATGCGTTCAGTCTGCGCGGTCCGCGGGGTCGGCGCCCCCTCCGGAAGGACAGGCCGGTAACCGGTCGCGCGGCCGGGGCGCCGGATGCCGCGGACGACGAGCGTGGAGGAGTCGGATCGAGAGAAAGGACGACACCATGTCGGATCGGACGAATCAGACGACGCCTCCCACCTCGGAGGCCCCGCCGAAGCGCGGCCGGAGGGCGCTCGCGATCGGGATCACGAGCGCCCTCGTCGCCGTCGCCGCCGCCAACGGCGTATGGCAGGCCGTGAGCGCGAGCACCCCGGAGCCGGGTCCCGGCGAGGTCATCGAGCAGCAGCTCGACGGGCTCGTCGAGCTCGGCTTCCCCGGCGCGCTCGCCTCGTGGACCGAGGCCGACGGCGACCACGGCGACTACGTCGCGGGCGTCGGCGACACGTCGACCGGGGCGCTCCCGCCCGTTGACGGGGAGGTGCGCGTCGCGAGCAACACGAAGACGTACACGGCCGTCGTCGTGCTCCAGCTGGTCGAGGAGGGCCTCGTCGCGCTCGACGAGCCGATCGAGACCTATCTGCCGGGCCTCGTGCGCGGCGAGGGGATCGACGGCGCGGCGATCACGGTGCGGCAGCTGCTCCAGCACACGAGCGGGCTGCCGACCTACACCGACGGCATCGCGCTCGAGATCGAGGAGCTGCAGCACGCCTACGCGCCGCCGCGCGACCTGCTCGACCTCGCGCTCTCGCAGCCGGCGACGTCGGCGCCGGGCGAGAAGTGGGAGTACAGCAACACGAACTACGTGCTGCTCGGGATGCTCGTCGAGCGCCTCACCGAGCGCCCGCTCTACGAGCAGGTGACCGATCGCATCATCGAGCCGCTCGGGCTCGAGCACACCTACTTTCCGGTCCCCGGGGAGCAGGAGCTGCGCGGCGCTCACCCTCAGGGCTACCACGTCGACTCACGGGGCGAGCAGCTCGACGTCACCGAGCTCGACCCGTCCTTCGGCTGGGCGGCCGGTGCGGTCGTCGCGTCGCCGAGCGAGCTCAACGAGTTCTTCCGGGCGATCTTCGACGGCCGGCTGCTCGGCGACGAGATGCTCGCGGAGATGACGACGACGGTGCCGAGCGACGACGGGCTGTGGGAGGGCAGCGGCTACGGCCTCGGCATCCACAGCTTCCCGCTCGGCGACGGGCGCGTCGTGTGGGGCCACGGCGGCGACATCCACGGCTCGCTCACCCGCAACGGCGTGACCGAGGACGGCGAGGCGTTCACCGTCGCGGTGACGTCGCTGCCCTGGGCGTTCCTCGACCCCGCCGACGAGGAGGAGCTCATGGCCGGCTACCGCGCCGTGACCGACGCCGTCGAGGCGGCGTTCGCCGCGGCGGGCTGAGCCGCCTCGCTCACCCCGCGGTGGCGGGGGCGAGCACCGCGAGCAGCTGGAGCTTCTCGTAGGACTCGCTCCCCGGCACCGCGGTGTAGACGAGCAGCGAGTGCGACTGGCCGGGGTCGACGAGGCGCTGGCACTCGAGCTCGAGCGCGCCGAGCTCGGGATGCACGAAGCGCTTGACGTCGTTCGGGCGGAGCCCCACCTCGTGCTCGTCCCAGATCGCGGCGAACTCCGCGCTGCGCGCGAGCAGCTCCTCGGCGAGGGCGGCGGCCCGGGAGCCCGGGCCGCGCAGGGTCGCGATCTCGCGCAGCCCCGACGCCCACATCCGCGAGAGGAACGCGTGCTCGTCGGGCGCGTAGAGCTCGCGCGACGACGGGTCGGTGAACCAGCGGTAGCCGAGGCTGCGGGCGGACCCGACCCGGGTGGAGGCGTCGCCGAGCAGCGCCACCCCGAGCCGCGTCTGCCGCAGCGTCTCGCCGAGCTCGGTGACGATCTCGGCGGGGGTGTCGTCGAGGCGGTCGAGGATGCGCAGCAGGCCCGGCGAGACGTGGTCGCCGTCGCTGCCGCGCGAGGGGGCGGGATGCCCGGCGAGCCGGAACAGGTGGTCGCGCTCGTCGAGCGAGAGGTGGAGGCCCTGGGCGATCGCGGCGATCATCTGCTCCGAGGGCTGGGGTCCGCGCTCCTGCTCGAGCCGCGCGTAGTAGTCGGTCGACATGTGGCTGAGCGCCGCGACCTCCTCGCGCCGCAGGCCCTCGGTGCGCCGGCGCGGGCCGCGCGGCAGCCCGACGTCCTCCGGCTGGAGGGACTCCCGGCGGTGCCGGAGGAACTCGGCGAGCCCGCTGCGATCGATCACTCCACCTTTCTACGCGGCCCGGCGGCGCGCATCCATGGATCGACGCTCCCTGGATGCCGGCGCCGCGAGGCCGCACGGTGGGGGCATGCCCCGAATCCTCGACCTCGAACTCCCCGACCTCCGCGGTCGCCGCGCCCTCGTGACGGGCGGCAGCGACGGCATCGGCCTGCGGATCGCCACCCGGCTCGCCCGGGCCGGCGCCGACCTCGTCCTGCCCGTGCGCAATCCCACGAAGGGCGAGGCGGCGGCCGCCGCGATCCGCGCCGCCGCGCCGGACGCCGCGATCGCGCTGCCCGCGCTCGACCTCTCGTCGCTCGCGTCGATCGCCGCCCTCGGCGACGAGCTGAACGCGGCCGGCGACCCCCTCCACCTCCTCATCGGGAACGCGGGCGTCATGACGCCGCCGACGCGACAGGAGACGGTCGACGGCTTCGAGCTGCAGTTCGGCACGAACCACCTGGGTCACGTCGCGCTCGTGGGTCGGCTGCTGCCGCTGCTGCGCGCCGGGAACGCGCGTGTCGTCTCGCAGGTCAGCATCGCCGCGAACGAGGGCCGGGTGAACTGGGAGGACCCGCAGTCGACGGTGCGCTACGGCACCGGGATGAACGCCTACCGTCACTCGAAGATCGCCTACGGGCTGTTCGGGGTGGAGCTCGGTCGCCGCAGCGCGGCCGGCGGCTGGGGCATCACGAGCGTGCTCTCGCATCCGGGCGTCGCGCCGACCAGCCTGCTCTCGGCGCGGCCCGAGGTCGGTCGTGCCGGCGACACCCCCTCGGTGCGCGTCATCCGCTGGCTGTCGCGACGCGGCCTCCTCGTCGGCACGCCCGAGACGGCGGCACTGCCCGCGCTGCTCGCCGCCACCGCCGCCGCGCCGACGCCCGGGATGATGTTCGGCCCGACCGGTCCCGGCCGCGTCGGCGGCGTGCCCGGGGAGCATCCGCTCTTCGCGCGCCTGCGCGACGAGGCCGACGCCGCCCGGATGTGGGCGCTCTCCGAGTCACTCACGGGAGTCCGCATCGCCGGGTGAGTTCGCGGACGGCACTCAACCCGCGGGGGTTCCGAGGCCGAGGTTGTCGCGGAAGACGTTCTCCGGATCCCACTGCGCCTTGAGCGCCCGCAGCCGGGCGAGATGCGCGGGCGGCCAGACGAGCGCCCGCGTCGCGTCGTCGCGCGCGGTGTCGAACGAGAGGTACGCGCCGGTGAGGTGGGGTCGCAGCCGCGCCCACTCGGCATCCAGTCGCGACGGCGAGCCCGAGATCGCGGTGAGCGAGAAGTTCGCCGACCGGCCCGCGTAGGCCGTCGCGTCCTCGGGCACGTCGGACACGGCCCCGCCGACGGCGCGGAACTGGAAGAAGTGCGTCGCGCCCGACTCGAGGAAGGCGGCGGCGTCGCCGGCGAACTCCGGCGTGAGGTGCTCGACGAGCCCCGAGTGCGCGTACGGCTCCGACTCGGCGCGGTGCGGTCCGGGCTGGTAGTAGCTCCCCATCACGTCGGCGTACGACATGATGCTCGCGTTCTGCCCGGTGAGCGGGGCGAGCTCGGCGAGCGGCTGCAGGCGGGCGACGACGGTCTCGGGGTCGTCGGAGTCGACGAGCGCGATGATCGTCGCCGACGCCGGGCCGCCGCGACCGGGGTTGAGGATGAGGGAGGCCGTCAGGTCGCGGGGCGAGCCCTCGACGACGCGGCCGTAGGCCTCGAGCAACCCGGGCACGTCGCTCGCGGCGAACTGCAGCTGCGCGAACCCGACGTCACCGGTCTCGTCGGCCTCGAGCTCGAACGCCGTCGCGATGCCGAACTCGAAGCCGGCGCCGCGCATCCCCCAGAACAGCTCCGGGTTCTCCTCGGCGGAGGCGCGCACGAGCCGACCGTCCGCCGTGAGCACCTCGACGGCGCGCACGTGGTCGATCGTGAGACCGTGCGCGCGCGCGAACCAGCCGACCCCGCCCGCCGTGCCGAGGCCGCCGACCCCGACCCCGCCGTAGTCGCCGCTCGTGATCGCCCAGCCGTGGGGGTTCAGCGCGCGGGCGACCTCGATCCAACGCGCGCCGGGCTCGAGGCGCACGAGACGCGCCCCCTCGTCGAGCACGCTGATCGCGTTCAGCCGCCCGAGGTCGAGCACGATCCCGCCGTCGTTCGTCGACCGCCCCGAGACGCCGTGGCCGCCCGACCGCACGCCGAGCGGCACGTCCTGGGCGCGGGCGTACGCGAGCGCCTCGCGCACCTCGTCGACGGTGCCGGGCCGCAGCACGAGACCCGGGTTCCCGCCGCGCAGGTAGTTGTGCCGCACCCGGCCGAAGCTCGCGTCGCCGGGCTCGACGGCATCCGCCGCGAGGGAGGCCGGGATGCCCGTGTAGTCGATGCCCGCGCGTCGCGCGGCGAGGGCCGTCGCCGAGCGCAGCCGGCCGGTCTCGGTGCCGCGAGCCTCCCGCGCCTCGGCGACGCGGTCCCGCACCTCGGGGATGACGTCCCGCGAGACCGCGGCCATCGTCGACGGGTCGTCGGTCGCGAGGATGAACGTGCCGACGCCCTCTTCGAGCGCGAGCTCGACGAGGTGCTCGACGGTCGCCTCCGTCGGCATCACATTCAGCAGTCGCCGGATCTCCCGCGGGTCGCGGCCGACGCGCGTCGCCTCGGCGTCGATGACGGCGTTGCCCGCGACGAGTCCCTCGCGCTTGATGTAGGTGAGCGAGGGGAGCCAGCCGTCGCCCTTGCGCGCGATGAGCCGCTGCATCCGCGGCTTGATCGCGCCGACCCAGAGGGCGATGTCGTGCGCGGGCGAGGGTCCGCGCTTCGCGCCGTCGACCCGGTGGAACTCGCCGTCGACGCGCAGCGGCGCGCGCTCGTCGGCATCCCAGATGCCGCGGATGACGTCGATCGCCTCCTCGAAGGCCTGGACGGCCTGGCCCGGCTCGAGCCTCGCGCCGCCCATGGCCTGGATGGCATCCCAGAACCCGCCCGCGCCGATCGCGAGCTCGACGCGCCCGCCGGAGAGCAGGTCGAGGCTCGCGGCCGAGCGCGCGAGGACGGCCGGCGGGCGCAGCGGGATGTTGTGCACGTTCGCGGCGAGGCGGATGCGCGTCGTGCGGGCCGCCGTCCAGGCGAGGAGGGTCCAGGTGTCGTGGAACGACGGCTGGTAGGGGTGGTCCTGGAAGGTGACGAGGTCGTAGCCGAGGTCCTCGCTCAGGATCGCGAGGTCGACCGCCTGCTCGGGCGGGTCGTTGACCGGCGTGACGAAGGTTCCGAACTCGAGGGCGTGACCGTAGTCGGGCATGATCCCATGCTCGCGCGCTCGGGCCGCGCCCGCACGCGCCGGGTTAGTCGCTTACTGCGCGTAAGCGGTGACGCGCCTCGTCGGCCAGCGCCCAGTTCGTCAGCGGCTGCGCGGCGGCGATCAGGTCGCGCCCCCGACGGGTGGGGGCGTAGCTGATCGTGACCGGCGTCGTCGGCACGACGGTGCGCTCGACGAGCCCCAGCGCCTCGAGCTCCTTGAGCCGCACCGAGAGCAGGCGGTCGGAGATGCCGTCGACGAGACCCCGGTACTCCGAGAAGCGGCGGGCGCCGCGCAGGCCGGCGAGCAGGATCGCCCCCACCCATCGTCGTCCGATGAACTCGAGGTGCTGCACCATCGCGCGGCACTTGTCGTCGTCGATCGTCTCGATCCGCAGCTCGGGGAGGGCGTTGCTCACTTCCCTAGAGTAAGTGTTCCGCGGGTCGAGTGCCGGGCGGCACTCAACCCCCGAGGAGGCCGAGCTCGCGGGCGCGGGTGACGGCGCCCGTGCGCGACTTCGCGCCGAGCTTCGGGAACGCCGTCAGCAGATGCGTCTTCACGGTCGCCTCGCCGAGATGCAGCCGCGCGCCGATCTCGCGATTCGACAGCCCCTCCGCGACGAGGCGCAGCACGTCGAGCTCGCGCGGGGTGAGCACGACCGCCGGGGTCGGCGCGGCGGCCCGGCGCACGAGCACGCGCGACACGGACGGGGCGAGGGCGACCTCGCCCGCGGCGACCGCCCGGATGCCCGCGAGCAGCTCCGCCTCGGGCGCCGCCTTGAGCAGGTATCCCGACGCCCCCGCCCCGATCGCGCGGAGGATGGCGTCGTCGGTCTCGTAGGTCGTGAGGATGACGACGCGCGTCGCGGGCACGGCGGCGAGGATGCGCGCCGTCGCCTCGTCGCCGTCGAGCTCGGGCATCCGGAGATCCATGAGCACGACGTCGGGCGTCAGCGCGGTCGCGAGCGACACCGCGTCGATGCCGGTCGCCCCCGTGCCGACGACCTCGAGATCGTCCGCGGCGTCGACGAGTCCGACCAGCCCGGCCCGCACGATCGGGTGATCGTCGACGATGACGACGCGGATCACGCCGTCGCTCCCCGCGGGAGCCGGGCCTCGAGCGTCGTGCCGGCGGGCGACCCCGTCACCGTGAGGGCACCGCCGGCGAGCGCGAGCCGCGCCCGCAGGCCGCTCAGCCCGAAGCCGTCCGGGATCGCGTCGGGGTCGAGCCCACGGCCGTCGTCGGCGACGCTCAGCACGGCTTCCCCGGCCTCGTCGGAGAGCGAGACCGCGACCGCGGACGCGCCCGCGTGCTTGCGCACGTTCGCGAGCCCCTCCTGCGCGCACCTCAGCAGGGCGACCTCGGCATCCCGGTCGAGCGGCCCGTCGAGTGCGACCGACACCGTCACCGCGACGCCCGACTCCCGGCGGAACCGCTCGGCGAGCACCTCGAGAGCGCCCGCGAGGCCCGTGCCGAGCTCGACGGGCGCACTGCCCGCGACGAGCGTGCGGGTCTCGGTGAGGGCATCCCGGGCCGCGTCCTCGAGCAGCTCGAGCGTCGCGTCGGTGAGCCGCCCCGAGGCCAACTCGCGGCGCGACCGCTGGGCGAGCAGCACGAGACCGGCGAGCGACTGCGCGATCGTGTCGTGCAGCTCGCGCGCGAGACGCTCGCGCTCGGTCGTGACGCCTGCGTCCCGGTGGAGCGTCGCGAGCTCGTCCTGCGCGGCGGTGAGCTCGTCCAGCAGCCGGGCGCGCTCGTCGCCGTACTCGGCGATGCGCCAGATCCACAGTCCGAGCGCCACCGAGCCGGCGAACGAGAACGTCACCGTGATCGCCGCCGTCGAGGCGGCCTCCCACGACGGCCCGAGCGCCACGAAGAACCCGACGCCGGCCGCGCCCGCGACGAAGGCGCTCGCCGTGACGCCTGCGCGGCGGGTGTGGGTGATCACCCAGCCGAGGGGCATCGCGATCGACTGGAAGACCGCGAGCGACGGCACGATCGACACGAGCGCCCCCGTCGCCACGACGCACGCGACGATGAACGCCACCGCGCGCCGGCTGCCGTCCTCCGCCGTGCGGCCGACGACGACGAACGCGACCAGGAAGACGACGAGCACCCCCGCCCCGACGAGCAGCCGGGGCAGGGACGGTCGCTCGATCGCGAGGATGATCGCGCAGACGGTCACGACGGTGACCACCGCGAGCGCCCACCATCGCGACCTCAGCACGGCCTGGGCTCCAGCACTCAGCCATCCTTCCGGATCCACCGGAAGGTGAGCCGGGCGAGCACGAGTCCGACGACGAGCCAGATGCCGCAGACGAGCAGAATGCCGGGGTGGTCCCACGACGCGTTCCTCTCGAGCTGCTCGAATGCGTCGGGCAGGAAGACCGAGCGCATCCCCTGGGCCAGCCACTTGAGCGGGAACACGCTCGCGACGTTCTGCAGCCACTCGGGCAGCGCCGAGAAGGCGAGGTAGACGCCCGAGATGAACTGCAGCACGAGCACGATCGGGATCACGACCGCCGTCGCGCTGCGCCCGCTGCGGGGGATCGCCGAGAGGGCGATGCCGAGCAGCGCGCACGTCGTGACGCCGAGCAGGAACACCCAGGCGAACGTCAGCCAGCGCTCGGGCTCCGTCGGCAGCTCGACCCCGAACACCACGGCGGCGACGAGGATGAGCAGCGCCGACTGCAGGAGCCCGGTCACGAGCACCTGCCCGAGCTTGCCGAGGAAGTACGACACCGGGGAGAGCGGGGTGCCGCCGAGGCGCTTGAGCGTGCCGTCGCTCTTCTCCATCGCGATGTCGATCGACATGTTCTGCAGTCCCGAGAGCAGCACGCCCGCGGCGAGCATCCCGGGCAGGTAGAACTCCGCCGCGGTGAGCTCGTCGCCGGGAGGACCGAAGGTCGAGTTGCTGAACGCGACCGAGAAGATGAGCAGCATCACGAGCGGGAAGAGGAAGGTGAAGAACACCGAGTCGCCCTGCCGGAAGTAGGAGCGGATCTCGTAGCCGGCGCGGCTCGCGCCGTGGGTCAGGATGCTCACGCGACGACCGCCTTCTGCTCGGCGCCCACATAGGAGAGGTAGACGTCTTCGAGGGACGGTCGGATGACCTCGAGCCCCTCGGGTTCACGCCCGCCGCTCGCGAGCCGCGCCACGAGGGCGCCGGGACTCTCGGTGCGCTCCTCGCGGACGGCGCCGTTCTCGCGCCAGCGCACGATCGGCACGCGCGCCTCGGCTCCGCCGAGCTCGGAGATGCCGCCGAGGGCCGCCACCTCGCCGCGCGCGATGATCGCCGCCCGGCTCGCGAGCGCTGCCGCCTCGTCGAGGTAGTGCGTCGTGAGCAGGATCGTCGTGCCCTCGTCCTGCAGTCGCCGGATGAGATCCCAGAACTGCCGCCGCGCCTCGGGGTCGAATCCCGTGGTCGGCTCGTCGAGGAACACCAGCTCGGGCCGTCCGACGATGCCGAGCGCGACATCCACCCGCCGTCGCTGCCCGCCGGAGAGCTTGCGGATGCTCGTCGTCGCCTTGTCGGTGAGTCCGACGGCCTCGATCACCTCGTCGACGCTCCGCGGGTTCGGGTAGAAGCCGGCGAAGTGGGCGAGCTGCTCGCGCACCGTCGCGCTCGGGCTCTCGCCCGTCGACTGCAGCACGATGCCGAGCCGCGCCTTCCAGTCGAGTCCGCCGTGGCGCGGGTCGATCCCGAGCACCTCGGCGTCGCCGCCGGAGCGGTCGCGGTAGCCCTCGAGGATCTCGATCGTCGTCGACTTGCCCGCCCCGTTGGGCCCCAGCAGCGCGAAGGTCTCGCCGCGCGCGATCTCGAACGACACGCCCTTGAGCGCCTCGAACCCTCCGCGGTACGTCTTGCGCAGGCCGTCGACCCGCACCACCGTGTCTGTCATACCCCCAGGGTCCTCGCCCCGCGCCCGCGCGACCACGACGGTGCGGTGGGTTCCGGCTCCGTCGAATGGTGGAGGCTGTTTGCCCGGGGTCGCCCCATCAGCGCGAGCAATGGGGCGATCTCGGGCAAACAGCTGGCTATCCCAGGACGAGGAGGATCGCGAGGGCGATCATGACGACGGCGATGACGCCGTCGAGGAGGCGCCAGGCGAGCGGCTTCGCGAACAGCGGGGCGAGCAGGCGAGCGCCGAAGCCGAGCGACGTGAACCACAGGATGCTGCCGAGCATCGCGCCGCCCGCGAACCACCAGCGCGCGTCGCCGTGGGTCGACGCGACCGACCCGAGCAGCAGCACGGTGTCGAGGTAGACGTGCGGGTTGAGCCAGGTGAGCGCGAGCACCGTCGCGAGCGCGGCCCCCAGGCTGCCGGCGACGCCCGATCCGGCCCGCAGGCCCGCGGCATCCGGCTTCGGACGGCGCAGCGCGCGCACCGCCGCGAGGATGCCGTACACCGCGAGGAAGATCGCGCCGGCCCCGCGGATGACGTCGACGAGCCACGGCAGCGCCGTGAAGAGCATCCCGCCACCCGCGACTCCGGCGGCGATGAGCACGGCGTCGGAGATCGCGCAGACCAGCACGACCGGCAGCACGTGCTCGCGGCGCAGCCCCTGCCGCAGCACGAACGCGTTCTGGGCGCCGATCGCGACGATGAGCGACAGGCCGAGGCCGAGGCCGGCGAGGGCGGACAGGAGCGGAGTCACGCTCCGACGCTAGGCGCGCGCCCGCAGACAGTACAGCGAAGGATTCTGCGCTGCCATTAGCATCGCTTCACATGAGATACGACCGCGAGCACCTCGCGACGCTCCTCGCCGTGGCGGAGGAGGGGACGCTGGATGCCGCCGCGCGCCGGCTGCGGATCACGCCGTCGGCCGTGAGCCAGCGGCTGCGGGCGTTCGAGGAGCAGGTCGGCCGGGTGCTGCTCGTGCGCTCGAAACCGGCGCGGGTCACCGAGCCGGGCGAGGCGCTGCTGAGGATGGCGCGCCAGCTCGCGCTGCTCGAGCACGAGGCCGACCAGGCCCTCGGCGTCGGCGACGAGGGGGTGTCGACGATCCCGATCGCGGTCAACGCCGACTCGATGTCGACGTGGATCCTGCCGGCGCTCGAGCGGGTGTCGCGCGCGCATCCCGTCGTCTTCGAACTGCACCGCGACGATCAGGACCACACCGCCGGCTGGCTCGCCGCCGGCACCGTCATGGGCGCCGTCACCTCGCAGGCGGAGCCGGTGCCCGGCTGCACGTCGACGCCGCTCGGGCGGATGCGGTACCGCCCGCGGGCGGCGCCGGCGTTCGCGCGGCGCTGGTTCCCCGACGGGCCGGGCGCGGCATCCCTCGCCCTCGCCCCGGTCGTCGTGTTCGATGAGAAGGACCTGCTGCAGTCGATCTACGCCCGCAAAGTCGCACGGCGCGCCGTCGACCCGCCGCGACAGCTCGTGCCGGCATCGGCCGACTTCGCGCTCGCCGTGCGGCTCGGGCTCGGCTGGGGGATGCTGCCCGACGAGCAGGCGGAGGGCACGGTGCTGCTCGACGAGAGCCGCCACCTCGACGTCGCGCTGCACTGGCAGCAGTGGAACCTGCGCTCCCCGCTGCTCGACGCCGTCGCCGCCGAGGTGGTCGCCACCGGCCGCGCCGTGCTCGCTAGCTGAAGAGCCTCCGCAGGCGTGCGAGCCCCTCGACGATGTCGTCGTCGCCGAGCGCGTAGGAGAAGCGCAGGTAGCCGCTCGGCCCGAACGCCTCGCCCGGTACGGCCGCGACCTCCGCCTTCTCGAGGATGAGGTCGGCGAGCTCGAGCGACGTCGTCGGCGTCACGCCCTGCCACGCGCGGTTCAGCAGGCCCGTGACGTCGGGGTAGACGTAGAAGGCGCCCTCCGGCAGCGGGCAGACGACGCCCGGGATGGCGTCGAGCCCCGCGACGATCAGCTTGCGCCGGCGGTCGTACACGTCGCGCATCTCCGCGACGCTGTCCTGAGGTCCGGTGAGGGCCGCGAGCGCGGCCCGCTGCGCGACGTTGTTGACGTTGCTCGACAGGTGCGACTGCAGGTTGGCCGCCCCGGCGATCGCGTCGGCCGGTCCGACCATCCAGCCGAGCCGCCAGCCCGTCATCGCGTAGGTCTTCGCCACGCCGTTGACGAGGATCGTGCGGTCGGCGAGGGCGGGCACCGCCTCGACGATCGACACCGCCCGCACGCCGTCGTAGGTGAGGTTCTGGTAGATCTCGTCGCTGATCACCCAGAGGCCGTGCTCCTCGGCCCACGCGCCGATCGCCGCGACCTGCTCGGGCGGGTACACGGCGCCCGTCGGGTTCGAGGGCGAGACGAAGAGCAGCACCTTGGTGCGCGGCGTGCGGGCTGCCTCGAGCTGCTCGACCGTCACGCGGTAGCCCTGGTCCGCGCCGGCGAAGACGTCGACCTGCACGCCGCCCGCGAGCCTGATGGCCTCGGGGTAGGTGGTCCAGTAGGGGGTCGGCACGAGCACCTCGTCGCCCGGGTCGAGCAGAGTCGCGAAGGCCTGGTAGACCGCCTGCTTGCCGCCGTTCGTGACGACGATCTGCGAGGGTGCGACCTCGAGGCCCGAGTCGCGCCGCGTCTTCTCGGCGATCGCCTCGCGCAGCTCGGGCAGGCCGGCCGCCGGCGTGTAGCGGTGGTTCCTCGGGTCGCGCACGGCCTCGGCGGCCGCGTCGACGATGTGCGCCGGCGTCGGGAAGTCGGGCTCTCCCGCCGCGAAGCTCACGACGGGGCGACCCGCGGCCTGGAGGGCCTTGGCCTTGGCGTCGACCTTGAGGGTGGCCGATTCGGAGATGGATCCGATGCGCTGCGAGATGCGTCCCACGAGGCCCCAGCTTAGGCCGCCCCGCCGCCGGTCAGCCGCGACCGCCGAACAGCAGCCGGCCGAGGTCGATCAGCGGCTTCTGCGTCGGAGTCGGCGCGGGGGTCGGCGCGGGCGCGGGAGCCGGCGGAGCCGCGGGAGGCGGTGCCGACGGGGCGCTCGGCGCGGGCT
>JAEWKY010000102.1 GCA_023457615.1 Actinomycetes bacterium
CCTCCGCACAACGTAGGCGGAGGGAGGCCGTCGCGGGTAGTGCGGCTACTTCTTCCCGGTGCCCGGGACCTCGCCCTCCATGGCGTCGTAGCCCTCCTTCTGCGGGTCGCCGTGCAGGCCGCCGGAGAGCGCGTACTCCTCCTCCGGCGAGAGCACGAGCCGGTGCCGGCCGTACAGGGCGAACCCGATGAAGATCACGATGTACACCACGACGATCGCCACGATCGCGGGCCGGAAGTCCTCGTTGATGAGCACGCCGACGAACACGATGGCCGCGATGACCGCCGCCGCCCAGGCACCCGGGAGGCCCCACGGCGAGCGGTACGGACGCGACGCGTTCGGGAACTTCGAGCGCAGACGGATGAACGAGATCATCTGCAGGAAGTACGCCAGCACCGCGCCCCAGATCGCGATGTTGAGCACGATCGCCCCGGCCAGCGCGCCCGCGCCCTCCGGCGAGAGCTTGCCGAGCACGTCGACCACGAGGAGCGCCGCGAAGCCGAGCACCGCGCCGACGACGAGGGCGACCCACGGGGTCTCCCGCTTCCCGGTGAGCGACAGGAACTTCGGGTAGTAGCCCGCGCGCGAGAGCGAGTACATGTTGCGGCCGTAGGCGAACATGATGCCCATGAGCGAGGCCAGCAGGCCGATGAGCGCGAGCAGCGAGAGCACCGCCGCGGCCTGGTCGCCGACGATCGCCCGGAAGCCGTCGAGGAGCGGCTCGCCCGCGACCCCGGTCGCCTCGGCGCCGAGCACGCCCGTGTTGAGGAACAGCACGATGAGCCCGGTCACGATGAGCGTGCCGCGCGCCCACAGGCCGGCGCGCGGGATGTCGCGCGTCGGGTCGTGCGACTCCTCGGCTGCGAGCGGCAGCTCCTCGATGCCGAGGAAGAACCACATCGCGAACGGCAGGGCGAACAGCAGGGGCAGGATGCCGTGCGGCAGGAACTCGGAGGAGAGCACGGCGGCCGGGTCGACCGGGATGTTCCACAGCGAGTTCCAGTCGAAGGCGCCGGACACGAGAGCCATGACGCCGAAGACGACGAGGATGCCGATCGAGATGATCGACACGACGATCGCGAACTTGAACGACACCGCGGCTCCGGCCGCGTTGAGTCCGATGAAGATCAGGTAGAGCACGATCCACCAGATCCACATGTTGTCGGAGAGGTCGAAGCCGAGCAGCTCGGCCGTGATGCCGTTCGCGTACTGGGCCGAGAAGAACACGACGACGGCGGTCGTCGCGACGTACTCGATCGTCTCCGCGAGACCGGTGGCGAGACCGCCCCACGGGCCGAAGGCCGACCGGGCGAACGAGTAGGCCCCGCCGGTGTGCGGCATCGCCGACGCCATCTCGCCGATCGAGAAGGTGAGGCCGTAGTACATGATGACGAGCACGACGAACGCGATGAGCATGCCGCCGAAGCCGGCGTAGTCGATGCCGAAGTTCCAGCCGGAGAAGTCGCCCGAGATGACGGCGGCGACCGCGAGGCCCCACAGCCCCCAGACCCCGGCGCTGCGACGCAGCTTGCGCTTTGCGAAGTACTCCTGGCCGGCGCTCGTGTACGTCGCGCCTCCGGCCTTCCTCTGTTCAGCCATCAGGGTCCTTACCTTTGATCGAAGGGGGGTACGCGAGACGGCCGGGACTTCGGCGTCCGCGCTTGGACACGAGAATGGCCCTCATTGGTACCTCGTGTCTACCTTTGGATGTAAACGCTGCGTTACAGCCGCGAGGGCCTTGACGGCGGCCCTACGCTGTAATGGTCGAGTCCCCGACCGCGAGGAGTAACCATGGGCGTCCGCTCCGGCAACCTGACCCTCGAGGAGCTCACGCGGCTGATCGACGAGCGGGAGATCGACACGGTCATCCTCGCGTTCGCGGACATGCAGGGCCGGATGGTCGGCAAGCGCGTGTCGGCCCGGCTGTTCCGCGACGACGTCGCCGCGCACGGCGCGGAGGCCTGCAACTACCTGCTCGCCGTCGACGTGGAGAACAACACCGTCGGCGGCTACGCGATCTCGTCGTGGGAGACCGGGTACGGCGACATGGTGCTCACACCCGACTTCGACACGCTGCGCCTCATCCCGTGGCTCCCCGGCTCGGCGCTCGTGATGGCCGACCTCACCACCGTCGCGGGCGAGGCGGTCGACGTCAGCCCGCGCGCCATCCTGAAGCGGCAGATCGACCGCCTCGCCGAGCTGGGCCTCGTGCCGTTCGTCGGCACCGAGCTCGAGTTCATCGTGTTCGACGACTCGTTCCGCGAGGCGTGGTCGAAGGGGTACCGCGACCTGACGCCGGCGTCGGACTACAACATCGATTACGCCCTGCTCGCCTCGACCCGCATGGAGCCGCTGCTGCGCGACATCCGGCTCGGCATGGAGGGTGCCGGCATGTACTGCGAGGGCGTCAAGGGCGAGTGCAACCTCGGCCAGCAGGAGATCGCCTTCCGCTACACCGAGGCGCTCGCGACGTGCGACAACCACACGATCTACAAGAACGGCGCGAAGGAGATCGCCGACGCTCACGGCAAGTCGCTGACCTTCATGGCGAAGTTCAACGAGCGCGAGGGCAACTCGTGCCACATCCACCTCTCGGTGCGCGGCACGAACGGCGACGCGGTGATGGCGGAGGGCGACGGGATGTCGAAGCTCGCCGAGCACTGGACGGCGGGGCTGCTGGCGACGATGCGCGAGCTCACGCTCTTCCTCGCGCCGAACATCAACTCCTACAAGCGCTTCGTCGAGGGCTCGTTCGCCCCGACCGCGATCGCGTGGGGGCACGACAACCGCACGTGCGCGCTCCGCGTCGTCGGACACGGCCCGGGGCTCCGCGTCGAGAACCGCGTGCCGGGCGGCGACGTGAACCCGTATCTCGCGGTCGCGGCCATCATCGCGGGCGGCATCCACGGGATCGAGAACGAGCTCGAGCTCGAGCCGATGTTCGTCGGGAACGCCTACACGTCCGACAAGCCGCGGGTGCCGTCGACGCTGCGCGACGCCGCCGACCTCTTCGCCGGCTCCGAGGTCGCGCGCAGCGCGTTCGGCGAGGCCGTCGTCGAGCACTACCTCAACAACGCGCGCGTCGAGCTGACCGCCTTCGACGCCGCGATCACCGACTGGGAACGCATCCGGGGGTTCGAACGACTGTGACTTCTGATCTCACGCCGGTGATCGGCCTGACGACGTACAAGCAGCGCGCGCAGACGGGCGTGTGGGACACCACCGCCGCCTACCTGCCCGCGGTGTACTTCGAGGCCGTGCAGAAGGCGGGCGGCATCCCGGTGCTGCTGCCGCCGCAGCCGATCGACGAGAGCGGCGCCGACCGCGTGCTCGACGGACTCGACGGCCTCATCATCACGGGCGGCGGCGACATCGAGGCGTCGCGCTACGGCGCCGAGCCGCACGAGAAGGCCGACGCGCCCAACCGGGAGCGGGATGCCTTCGAGGAGACGCTGCTCGCGCGGGCGATCGACCGCGAGCTCCCGTTCCTCGGCATCTGCCGAGGCCTCCAGATGCTCAACGTCGTGCGCGGCGGCACCCTCCACCAGCACCTGCCCGACCTGGTCGGCGACGACCGCTACAACGCGGGCGGCGGCGTCTTCGCCCCGAACGACGCGACGGTCGACGACGGCTCGAGGCTGGCCGAGCTCGTCGGCGCCGGCACGATCACGGGCAAGAGCTATCACCACCAGTCGGTCGACGAGCTGGGCACGGGCCTGCGGGCCACGGCGCGCACCGACGACGGCACCGTGTACGCGGTCGAGCTCCCCGACGTGCCGTTCGGCGTCGCCGTGCAGTGGCACCCCGAGGAGGACGCGGCCGAGGACGCGCGGCTGTTCGCCGGTCTGGTCGAGGCGGCCCGGGTCTACGCGGGGGGCCGGCCGTGACCAGCACCACCATCGTCAACCCGGCCGACGAGTCGGTCGTCGCGGAGGTCGCGCACACCCCGCTCGAGGAGGTGGATGCCGCGATCGCCCGGGCCGTGCGCGCTCAGCGGGCGTGGGCATCCCTGGCTCCCGCGGATCGCGCGCTCGCGCTGCGACGCTTCGCCGCGACGGTCGACGCGCACGTCGAGGAACTCGCCGCCCTCGAGGTGCGCAACTCGGGACACCCGATCTCGTCGGCCCGCTGGGAGGCGGGCCATGTGCGGGATGTCCTCCACTACTACGCCGGCGCCCCCGAGCGGCTGATCGGTGCGCAGATCCCCGTCGCGGGCGGCATCGACGTGACGTTCCACGAGCCGATCGGCGTCGTCGGCGTCATCGTGCCGTGGAACTTCCCGATGACGATCGCGTCGTGGGGGTTCGCCCCGGCGCTCGCCGCGGGCAACGCGGTGCTGCTGAAGCCCGCCGACTGGACGCCGCTCACCGCGATCCGTCTCGGCGAGCTGGGTCTCGAGTCGGGGCTGCCCGAGCATCTCCTCCAGGTGCTGCCGGGCCGCGGCTCGGTCGTGGGGGAGCGGTTCGTCACGCATCCCGACGTGCGCAAGATCGTCTTCACCGGCAGCACGGAGGTCGGCAAGCGCGTCGCCGCGGGCGCCGCGGAGAACGTCAAGCCCGTGACGCTCGAGCTCGGCGGCAAGAGCGCCAACATCGTCTTCGCCGACGCCGACCTCGAGCGGGCCGCCGCGACGGCGCCGGGCTCGGTCTTCGACAACGCCGGCCAGGACTGCTGCGCCCGCTCGCGGCTGCTGGTGGAACGGTCGGTGCTCGACGAGTTCCTCGAGCTGCTCGAGCCCGCGGTCGCGGCGTGGCGCGTCGGCGACCCTCGGGACGAGGCGACCGAGATGGGCCCGCTCGTCTCGGCTGCGCACCGCGACTCGGTGGCGTCGTTCCTCGACGGCGCGAACGTGGCGTTCCGCGGGTCGGCTCCCGAGGGCAAGGGCTTCTGGATGGCGCCCGCCGTGCTGCTGCCGGACCGCACCGATCGCGTGGCGGTCGAGGAGATCTTCGGCCCCGTCGTGTCCGTGCTGCCGTTCGACGACGAGGCGGATGCGATCGCCCTCGCCAACTCGTCGATCTACGGCCTCTCGGGCTCGATCTGGACCCGCGACCTCGGCCGCGGCATCCGGGTCGCCCGCGGCGTCGAGAGCGGCAACCTCTCCGTGAACTCGCACTCGTCGGTGCGCTACACGACCCCGTTCGGCGGGTTCAAGCAGTCGGGCCTCGGCCGCGAGCTCGGACCCGACGCGGCCCTGCACTTCACCGAGACCAAGAACGTCTTCTTCTCCACCGACTGACCCTCGCGGGTTGAGTGCCGCGCGCAGCGCGGTGTATCGAAACCCCTCACAAGGAGCACACATGGACCTCACCCAGCGCCTCGCCGGCAAGGTCGCCGTCATCACCGGCGGCGCCTCCGGCATCGGGCTCGCGACCGCACGGCGCTTCGCCGCCGAGGGTGCGCGCGTCGTGATCGGCGACCTCGATCCGACGACGGGCGAGGCCGCCGCGACGGAGGTCGGCGGGCTGTTCGTGCCCGTCAACGTCGCCGACAAGGCCGCCGTCGACCACCTGTTCGACACCGCCGCGGCGGAGCTCGGCAGCGTCGACATCGCGTTCAACAACGCCGGCATCTCGCCCGCCGACGACGACTCGATCGAGACCACCGAGCTGGAGGCCTGGGACCGGGTGCAGCTCGTCAACCTCACGAGCGTCTACCTGTGCTCGCGCGCGGCCCTGCGCCACATGGTGCCGCAGGGGTCGGGGTCGATCATCAACACGGCATCCTTCGTGGCCGTGCTCGGCTCGGCGACGTCGCAGATCAGCTACACGGCATCCAAGGGCGGCGTGCTCGCGATGACGCGCGAGCTCGGCGTGCAGTTCGCGCGGCAGGGCATCCGCGTCAACGCGCTGTGCCCCGGACCGGTGAACACGCCGCTGCTCAAGGAGCTGTTCGCGAAGGACCCGGAGCGCGCGGCACGGCGCCTCATCCACGTGCCCGTCGGTCGTTTCGCCGAGCCCGAGGAGCTCGCCGCCGCGGTCGCGTTCCTCGCGAGCGACGACGCGTCGTTCGTGACGGCGTCGACCTTCCTCGTCGACGGCGGCATCAGCGCCGCCTATGTGACGCCCCTGTGACGATGTCGAATCCGACGGGCTCGCTCATCGACGAGGCGGTCTTCCGCCCCGTCCGCAGCGGCAACGCGCTCGAGGACACCGTCGGGCGGCTCATGCAGACGATCCGGCTCGGCGTCGTGCCGCCGGGCCAGGCGCTCCCGTCCGAGCGCGACCTCGCGGCGCGGTTCTCCGTCTCGCGCGACACGGTGCGCGAGGCGATCCGCGAGCTGAGCGAGGCCGGCTACCTCGCCGCGAAGCGTGGACGCTACGGCGGCACCTTCGTCGCCGACCCGCTGCCGCCGCCCCCGTCGGAGCTCGCGGTCACGCCGTCGACGGCGGACGTCGAGGACCTGCTCGGGCTGCGCGAGATCCTCGAGGTCGGCGCCGTGCGCGCGGCCTCGACCCGCAGCCTCGGCGCCGAGGAGCGCGCGCTGCTCTGGACCCGGCTCGGCGAGGTGCAGGC
>JAEWKY010000103.1 GCA_023457615.1 Actinomycetes bacterium
CCCGAGCGCTGGACGCGACTCGGGGAGGTGATCTTCAGCCTCAACGGGGCGCTGCTCATCGCCGCGGTGCTCAGCGCCTGGCTCGTCGGCCTCATCATGCGCCGCCCGGGCTCGATCTTCATCTCGACGCTCGTCTTCGTCGCGATCCTCGGCGCCTTCGTGCTCGGCCTCATCCTGCCGGGTTCGGCCGGCAACACGTTCATCCTCATGACGAGCCTCGCCATCGCGCTCATCCCGGCCGCCCGCACGCCGTGGCAGACGTTCCTGTGCGATCTGGTGGCGGTGCTGCAGATCGCGCTCGCCTGGGCGACGGCGCTCACCCGTCCGATCGTGCAGGAGTGGATCACCGGCACCCTCGCGGGTCTCGGACTGGGCTGACGAGACGGCTCCGACGCGCAGGCCCATGCCAGGCCCGCGTGACGGTCCGGCATTCCCCGCGCGACTATCGTGGAGCGGGTGAATGCCGCGCAGTCGACGAGTCAGACCGGGTTCGACCTCTTCCCCGACCGCGCCGTCGTCGCCCTCCGCGTCAACGGCGAGCTCAAGGACAAGGCCACCGCGGTCACGGCGACCGACACCGTCGAGCCCGTGACGATCGACTCGCCCGACGGCCTCGACATCCTGCGCCACTCCACCGCCCACGTGCTCGCGCAGGCGGTGCAGAAGGTCAACCCCGACGCCAGGCTCGGCATCGGGCCGCCCGTGCAGGACGGCTTCTACTACGACTTCGACGTGGCCGCGCCCTTCACCCCCGAGGACCTTCCGGCGATCGAGAAGGAGATGGACCGCATCATCCGCTCCGGCCAGCGCTTCCAGCGCCGCGTCGTGACCGAGGACGAGGCCCGCGCCGAGCTCGCGGCGGAGCCGTACAAGCTCGAGCTCATCGGGCTCAAGGGCGGCTCCGGCGAGGAGAGCGTCGAGGTCGGCGGCGGCGAGCTGACGATCTACGACAACGTCGACCGCGACGGCGCGACCGTGTGGAAGGACCTCTGCCGCGGCCCGCACGTGCCCAACACCGGCGCGCTCGGCGCCCACAAGCTCACGCGCATCGCCGCGGCCTACTGGCGCGGCTCCGAGAAGAACCCGCAGCTGCAGCGCATCTACGGCACCGCGTGGCCCGACAAGGCCGCGCTCAAGGCGCACCTCGAGCGACTCGAGGAGGCCGCGAAGCGCGACCACCGCAAGCTCGGCAAGGAGCTCGACCTGTTCTCCTTCCCGGAGGAGATCGGTTCGGGACTCTCCGTCTGGCACCCGCGCGGCGGCGTCATCCGGCAGGAGATGGAGCAGCACGCCCGCAAGCGCCACGTCGAGGCCGGCTACACGTACGTGTACACGCCGCACATCACCAAGCGCGATCTCTTCGTCACCTCGAACCATCTCGTGACCTACGCCGACGGCATGTTCCCGCCGATCCGCATGGACGAGGAGGTCGACGCCGACGGGCACGTCACCAAGCAGGGCGTCGACTACTACCTCAAGCCGATGAACTGCCCGATGCACATCCTCATCTACAAGGAGCGTGCGCGGTCCTACCGCGATCTCCCGATGCGTCTCGCCGAGAACGGCACCGTCTACCGCAACGAGCTCTCGGGCGCGCTGCACGGACTCACCCGCGTGCGCGGCTTCACGCAGGACGACTCGCACCTCTTCGTCACCCCCGAGCAGCTCGAGGAGGAGACCACCAAGGTGCTCGACTTCGTCATCTCGATGCTGCGCGACTTCGGACTCGACGACTTCGAGCTCGAGCTGTCCATGCGCGACGACGAGAAGTCGAAGTGGATCGGCTCGGACGAGTTCTGGGAGTACTCGACGAACGCCCTCCGGCACGTCGCGAAGGCGTCGGGGCTCAAGTACACCGAGGTGCCGGGCGAGGCGGCCTTCTACGGGCCGAAGATCGACCTCAAGACGCGCGACGCGATCGGCCGCGTCTGGCAGCTCTCGACCGTGCAGGTCGACGTGAACCTCCCCGAGCGCTTCGAGCTCGAGTTCACCGACCGCGACGGCGAGAAGAAGCGCCCGATCATGATCCACCGCGCGCTGTTCGGCTCGATCGAGCGGTTCTTCGCGATCCTGCTCGAGCACTACGCGGGGTCGTTCCCGGTGTGGCTCTCGCCCGTGCAGGTCGTCGGCATCCCGGTCGCCGAGGACTACGTCGAGTACCTCGACGGCATCGTCGACGGGCTGCGGCGGCAGGGCGTGCGCGCCGAGGTCGACGCGAGCGACGAGCGGATGCAGAAGAAGATCCGCTCGCACACCCTCGCCAAGGTCCCGTTCCAGCTCATCGCGGGGGAGAAGGACAGGGATGCCGGCACGGTGTCGTTCCGTTTCCGCGACGGCACCCAGGACAACGGGGTGCCCGTCGACGAGGCGGTGCGCCGCATCCGCGAGGCGATCGACACCCACGCGCAGGTCTGAGATGGCGGACGGCACCCGCGCCGGCGACGGCCCGCGCGACTACGACGGCAGCGCGTACCCCGACGCCGAGTCGGCGGCGGGGCTCGCCGGGGTGCCCGACGGCTTCCAGCGGCTCTGGACCCCGCACCGCATCGCCTACATCCAGCAGGGCGGCACGGCGCCGGGCGACGAGTGCGTGTTCTGCACGGCGCCGACTCTCGACGACGAGCAGGCGCTCATCGTGCACCGCGGTGAGCTCGCGTACGTGATCCTCAACCTGTTCCCGTACAACTCGGGCCACGTGCTCGTCGTGCCGTACCGCCACGTCGCCCTCTACGACTCCGCGACCGTCGAGGAGGTCGCCGAGATCGGCGCGCTCACCCAGATCGCGATGCGCGTGATCGGGCAGACGTCGCGCGCCGACGGCTTCAACATCGGCATGAACCAGGGTGCGATCGCGGGCGCGGGCATCGCCGCTCACCTGCACCAGCACGTCGTGCCCCGTTGGGCGACGGATGCGAACTTCTTCCCGATCGTCGCGCAGACCAAGGCGATCCCGCGCCTGCTCGGCGAGGTGCGCGACGAGCTCGCCGCCGCCTGGCCCACCTGACCCGCCCGACCCCTCTTCCCCCACCCGCCCGGAGCCCCGAGGCCCGGGTGCCTCACGCCAGCGCGCGCACCTCGAACTCGTTGCGAGGGTTCGCGTAGTGCTCCTGCGACTCGACGAGCTGCAGCTCGCGCTCGCCCGACGCGAGCGTGTTCTCGAGCAGCGCGTAGACGCTCGACGCCGTGCGGCCGAGGGCGACGGCGGCATCCCCGGTCTGGCGGTAGTGGGCCGTGAACAGGGCGGCCGTGACGTCGCCCGACCCGTTCGCCTTCATCGGCAGCAGCGGGGTCTGCACGATCCACGCGCCCGCGTCGTCGACGACCATCATCTCGATCGTGCCCTCCTCGCGGTCGGGGCGCTCGACGCTCGTCACGAGCACCGTCGAGGGACCCATGGCGCGCGCGAGCTCGACCGAGCGCAGCGTGTCGTCGATCGAGAGCGGCTCGGTGCCGGTGAGGAAGCCGAGCTCGAACTGGTTGGGCGTGATGACGTCCGCCACGGGCACGACGCGCTCGCGCAGCAGGATCGGGATCTCGGGGGCGACGAAGCATCCCGACTTGGCGTTGCCCATGACCGGGTCGCACGCGTAGATCGCCGTCGGGTTCGCCGCCTTCACGCGGGCCACCGTGTCGATGACGACGTCGGCGATGCCCGCGCTGCCCTGGTAGCCGGAGAGCACGACGTCGGTCGACGGGAAGGCTCCGCGCTCCTCGACGCCGGCGATGACCGCGGCGACGTCCGCCGGCGGGATGAGCGGACCCTTCCACGCCCCGTAGCCCGTGTGGTTGGAGAAGTTCACCGTGTAGACCGGCATGACCTCGACCCCGATCCGCTGGAGCGGGAAGACGGCGGCGGAGTTGCCGACGTGACCGTAGGCGACGGCGGACTGGATGGAGAGGACGCGCATGCCTCCATTGTGCGCGCGCGGCGCGACGCCCGGATCAAGCCACTTTCTGCCCGATTGGCCTGATCCGCGCCGCGCGCGGCGCGAGCGCCCGGTTCTAGCATCGTCGCCATGACTGTCGTAGACACCCCTCAGACCGGCACGCGCGGCGTGAAGCGCGGCCTCGCCGAGATGCTCAAGGGCGGCGTGATCATGGACGTCGTCACCGCCGACCAGGCGAAGATCGCCGAGGATGCCGGGGCCGTCGCGGTCATGGCGCTCGAGCGCGTGCCCGCCGACATCCGGTCGCAGGGCGGCGTCGCGCGGATGAGCGATCCCGACCTCATCGACGGCATCATCGCCGCGGTGTCGATCCCGGTCATGGCGAAGGCCCGCATCGGGCACTTCGTCGAGGCGCGCGTGCTCGAGTCGCTCGGCGTCGACTACATCGACGAGTCCGAGGTGCTCTCGCCCGCCGACTACGTGAACCACATCGACAAGTGGCCGTTCACGGTGCCGTTCGTCTGCGGCGCCACCAACCTCGGCGAGGCGCTGCGCCGCATCACGGAGGGCGCGGCGATGATCCGCTCGAAGGGCGAGGCCGGCACGGGCGACGTCTCCGAGGCGACCAAGCACATCCGCACGATCTCGGGCGAGATCAACGCCCTGCGGGCCAAGACCAAGGACGAGCTCTACGTCGCCGCGAAGGAGCTGCAGGCGCCCTACGAGCTCGTCGCCGAGGTCGCCGAGACGGGCAGGCTCCCGGTCGTGCTGTTCGTCGCGGGCGGCGTCGCCACCCCGGCCGACGCCGCGATGATGATGCAGCTCGGCGCCGACGGCGTCTTCGTCGGATCGGGCATCTTCAAGTCGGGCAACCCGGCCGCCCGCGCCGCGGCGATCGTCAAGGCGACGACGTTCCACGACGATCCGAGCGTGATCGCCGAGGCGTCGCGCGGCCTCGGCGAGGCGATGGTCGGCATCAACGTCTCCGACCTCCCCGCGCCGCACCGCCTCGCCGAGCGCGGCTGGTGACGGGCCCCGCCCACCCGACCATCGGCGTCCTCGCCCTCCAGGGCGACGTGCGCGAGCACCTCGCAGCGCTGCGCGCGCTCGGGGCCGAGCCGATCACCGTCCGCCGCACCGCCGAGCTC
>JAEWKY010000104.1 GCA_023457615.1 Actinomycetes bacterium
GGCTCGAACCGTGACCGAGACGCTCGAGCTCGCCCCGCGGGTGCGACCCCGCTGGCCCGGACGCGCGGCGCTCGGCGCGGGCATCCTGACCCCGATCGCGGTCGCGACGGGGGTCGCCGCAGCTCAGACGGGGGCGTTCGAGCTCGCGAACGGCGCGGCCTGGACGGCGATCGGCGCGCGCGCGCTCGCGGGGGGGGGGGGGATCGCCGCGATCATCGGCAACTGGGACCGCGGCGCCGGGATCGCGGGCCTCGCGATCGGGGTGCTCGGCAACCCGCTCGTGCTGCTGCACGGGCTCGGCGGCATCGAGGCGGTCGGATGAGCACCCCCGGCGTCTCCGAGCTGTTCGACGCGAGCCGCTGGGCCGACGTGCCCGGCTTCGACGACCTCACCGACATCACGTACCACCACGACACGACGGGCGGCGTCGCCCGCGTGGCGTTCGACCGGCCGGAGGTGCGCAACGCGTTCCGTCCGCACACCGTCGACGAGCTGCTGCGCGTGCTGACGGATGCCGCGAGCAACCCGCGCATCGGCGTCGTGCTGCTCACGGGCAACGGCCCGAGCCCCAAGGACGGCGGCTGGGCGTTCTGCTCGGGCGGCGACCAGCGCATCCGGGGCAAGGGCGGCTACGAGTACGAGGGTCTCGACACACCGCGGCGCGGCTCTCGACCCGCGGGCGGGGGCAGGCTGCACATCCTCGAGGTGCAGCGGCTCATCCGCTTCATGCCCAAGGTGGTCATCGCGGTCGTCCCCGGCTGGGCGGCGGGCGGCGGCCACTCGTTGCACATCGTCTGCGACCTCACGATCGCGAGCCGCGAGCACGGCAGGTTCAAGCAGACGGATGCCGACGTCGGCTCGTTCGACGGCGGCTACGGCAGCGCGTACTTCGCGAAGCAGGTGGGGCAGAAGTTCGCGCGCGAGGTCTTCTTCCTCGCCCGGGAGTACTCGGCCGAGCGGGCGTACGAGGCCGGGGCCGTCAACGCGGTCGTGCCGCACGCCGAGCTCGAGTCGACGGCGCTCGACTGGGCGCAGACGATCCTCGGCAAGAGCCCGACCGCGATCCGCATGCTCAAGTTCGCGATGAACGCGACCGACGACGGGATGGTCGGCCTGCAGGTGCTCGCGGGCGAGGCGACCCGTCTCGCCTACGGCACCGACGAGGCGCAGGAGGGCCGCGACGCGTTCCTCGAGAAGCGATCGCCCGACTGGTCGCCGTACCCCTGGCCCTTCTGACCATGCGCCCGCTGCGCGCGGTGCGCCCCGGGGCCGACGTGCTGCCGGCGCTCCGCGCGGCGCTCGCGGGCGGCGACGCGATCCTCGTCGGCTCCCCGGACGACGACCTGCCGGCGGAGGTCGGGCATCGGGTGGCCCTCGTCGTCGAGACGAGCGGGTCGACGGGACGGCCGAAGCGTGTGGCCCTCTCGGCGGATGCCGTGCTCGCCGCCGCGGCGGCCGGCGAGTCGGCGCTCGGCGGGCCGGGGCAGTGGCTGCTCGCGCTGCCCACGCACTACATCGCGGGGCTCAACGTGCTGAGCCGCTCGCTCGCCGCCGGCACCGAGCCGGTCCCCGTCGAGGGGCCGCACTTCACCGCCGCGGGGTTCCTCGCCGCGGTCGCGCGGATGTCGTCGCCCGATCGCTATACGTCGCTCGTGCCGGCGCAGCTCGCGACGCTGCTCGACGACGCGGCGGCCACGGCGGCGCTCGCCGGGTTCCGCGGCGTGCTCGTCGGCGGCCAGGCCACCCCCGCAGCGCTCCGCGAGCGGGCACGGGATGCCGGCGTGCCCCTCGTGCGCAGCTACGGATCGAGCGAGACGAGCGGCGGCTGCGTGTACGACGGCGCCCCGATCGGCCGGACCGTGGTGCGCGTCGTCGACGGCGAGGTGCGGCTCGGCGGGCCGTCGATCGCGGAGGGCTACCTCGGCGACGACGCCCTGACCGCCGACCGCTTCGTCGAGGAGGCCGGCGTGCGCTGGTTCCGTACCGCCGACGCCGGCACGTGGGACGGCGAGCGACTCTCGATCACGGGACGGGTCGACGACGTGATCATCTCGGGTGGCGTGAAGGTGTCGCTCGGCGCCGTCGAGAGGCTGCTGCACGAGCACGGCTTCCCGGAGGCGGTCGTGGTGCGCGGCACCGACGCCCGGTGGGGCGAGGCGCCCGTCGCGTTCGTCACGGCCGAGCACGACACCGCACCCGCCACGGCCGCGATCGAGGCGGCCCTCGGACCGGCCGCGCGTCCCCGCTTCCGCCGCGGGAGTGCCATCCCGTATCTGCCGAGCGGCAAACCCGACCGTGTGAGCCTGACCGAGCAGGCCACCGGCTAAAGTCGCACCGTGGCGAAGCAGCAGCGACCGATCCCCCGCGCCAAGATGGCGGAGAAGCTCACCGCGAGCCGGCCCGTGCCGCCGAAGGCGAAGGTGCGGGGCAAGCCGCTCGCCGCGCCGAAGCCCGCGACGCTCGGCACGTGGATCGCCGGGGCGCGTCCGCAGACGCTCGTGCTGGCCGTCGTGCCCGTCGCGCTCGGCACCGCCGCCGCCGCGCAGGTGATGGAGAACTGGTACGACCACTGGGTGCGCGCGCTGCTCGCGCTCGGCGTCGCCGTCTTCCTGCAGATCGGCGTCAACTACGCCAACGACTACTCCGACGGCGTGCGGGGCGTCGACCGCGACCGCGTCGGGCCGGCGCGTCTCGTCGGCTCGGGCCGGGCGCGGCCGCGCACCGTGCTCGTCGTCGCGCTCGTCTTCTTCGGGCTCGCGGCCGCCGCGGGCGCCGTGCTCGTCTGGCGCACCGAGCAGTGGTGGCTCCTCGCGGCGGGGGCGCTCTGCCTCGCCGCCGGCTGGTTCTACACGGGCGGCCGCCGACCCTACGGCTACCTCGGCCTCGGCGAGGTCGCGGTGTTCGTGTTCTTCGGCGTCGTGCCGGTCGCGGGCACGATGTTCGTGCAGGTGCTCGAGGTCAACCTCGAGGCCTGGCTGGCGGGCGTCGCCGCGGGGGCCCTCGCGTGCGCGGTGCTCGTGGCCAACAACGCGCGCGACCGGGAGCGCGACCAGCTGCACGGCAAGCGCACCCTCGCGGTGCTGCTCGGCGATCGCGGCACGCGCGCGCTCTACGTCGTGCTGCTGCTCGTGCCGTTCGGCGTGCTCGCCTTCTTCGCCCTGTTCTACGAGCCGAGCACCGGATCGGGCTACGCGCCGTTCGTCTACTTCGCGGGCGTCGCGGCGCTCCCCGCGCTGCTCATCGCGGTCACCGGCAAGACGGCGCGCGAGTGGGTGCTCGTGATGAAGCTCACGCTCCTCACGACGGCGCTGTACGGACTGGGCCTCGCGGTCGCGATCGCCCTGCCGAGCGCGATCGCCTAGCGGGCGTCCTCGGCGTCCTCGTCGGTGCGCAGCCTCGCCTCGGCGGCGGCTCCGCGCGAGGCGGCGAGCTGCGTCGCGACCTGCTCGCGCAGCGGACGCAGGAAGATGTACGACACGCAGAACCCGACGGCCGCGGCGAGGAGCGTCGCGATCCACCACTCGAAGCCGATCGCGAGCAGGATGCCGAGCGGCACCGCGAAGACGAGCACGCGCACGAGCGAGTAGATGACCCAGGCGCGCACCCGCACAGTCTAGGTCGCGCGGCTGGGGGTTCCCGCTCCGCGGACCCAGGGAACGCGAGGCCGGATTGCCTAGAATCGGGGCATGTCGAGGCTCATCCCGGTGCTGCTCCTCGTGCTCGCGTTCATGATC
The DNA here is from genome assembly GCA_023457615.1 of Actinomycetes bacterium. GTDB lineage: Bacteria > Actinomycetota > Actinomycetes > Actinomycetales > Microbacteriaceae > Pseudolysinimonas_A. Next base: position 3,735 of record JAEWKY010000104.1, read on the forward strand.
TTCACGGTCGTGGACATCGCGCTCATGGACCGCAGCCGCGTGCGCGGGCTGCCGAAGCCCGCGTGGATCGCCCTCGCCATCCTGCTGCCCGTCGTGGGCGGCGTGCTCTGGCTCGCCGTCGGCCGCGTGCGCGCCCGCGACCTCGGCAGCCCGACGAGGCGCGGGCCGGTCGCGCCCGACGACGACCCCGCGTTCCTCAACCGCCTCGGCCGCGAGAAGGCGATGGAGGACCGGATCGAGCAGCTCGAGCAGGAGCTCCGCGACCTCGACGATGACAAGCCCAAGGACTGAGGGCTCGCCCGCGAGCGAGTACTCCGTCGCGTTCCTCGGCGAGCTGATCCGTCGCGGCGTGCGCGACGTCGTCGTCTGCCCGGGCTCGCGCTCGCAGGCCCTCGCCCTCGCGGCGGCCGAGTTCGAGCGCGCCGGGATGCTGCGCCTGCACGTGCGGATCGACGAGCGCTCGGCGGGGTTCCTCGCCCTGGGCCTCGCGCTCGAGTCGCGCGCCCCCGTGGCCGTCGTGACGACCTCGGGCACGGCGGTCGCCAACCTGCTGCCCGCGGTGCTCGAGGCCTCGCACGCGGGCGTGCCGCTGCTCGTCGTCACCGCCGACCGCCCCGCGGAGCTGCTCGGCATCGGGGCGAATCAGACGACGGTGCAGCGCGGCATCTTCGGCGGCGCCGTGCGTCGTGACCGGGATGTCCCCGCGCCGACGTCGGCCGAGGGCGCCGTCGAGCTCGCCGCCGACGTGCTCGACGGGATCGACGGCCCGGTGCACGTGAATCTCGCGCTGCGCGACCCGCTCTCCGCCGTCGTGCCGGTGCCGGCGGTGACGCCCGGCGCGTGGTCGCCGATCCCGCCGACGGGGGATCCCGCCGTGCTCGAGCCGGGCCCGCGGACGGTCGTCATCGCGGGCACCGGGGCGGGCGAGCGAGCCGAGGCCGTCGCCCGCGAGCTCGGCGCCCCGCTCCTCGCGGAGGTCGCGAGCGGCGCGCGGTTCGGCCCGAACCTCGTGGCCGCCTACCGCGAGCTGCTGCGGGAGCCGGGTCTCGGCGACCGCGTCGAGCGCGCCGTCGTCTTCGGGCATCCGACCCTCAGCCGTGAGGTGCCCGCCCTGCTCGAGCGACCGGACGTCGAAGTCGTCACGGTGCGCGGGCCCGAGCGGGACGCGTACGATCCGGGCCGGCGTGCGCGGCACGTGGACGGTGTGATCGTCTCCGGCACGCCTTCTCCCGAGTCGCGGGCGTGGGTCGGACCCTGGGTGCACGGCTCGCGGCAGCTGCTCGCGGTCGAGGAGGCGTCGGCGGTCTCGGTCGGCGACGACCGGCTGGCACGCGCCGAGTTCGCCCGCGTGCAGCTCGAGCGCCTGCGCGAGCCCGTCACGCGGCGCATGCTCGCGGAGGCCGTGTGGGCGATCACCTGGCCGCACGACCGGCTCGTGCTCGGGGCCTCGCGGCTCGTGCGCGACCTCGACCGAGTGGCGCTGGGCAAGAAGATCCGCGTGCACGCCAACCGCGGCCTCGCCGGCATCGACGGCACGATCGCGACGGCGACGGGGATCGCGCTCGCGGCGGCCGCGGCGTCTCCGGAGCGTCCGGGGGTGACGCGGGTGCTGCTCGGCGACCTCGCGCTGCTGCACGATGCGGGGTCGCTCGCCCCCGCCGTCGGCGAGCCCGCTCCGCCGATGCAGCTGATCGTCGGCAACGACGGCGGGGGCACGATCTTCGACTCGCTCGAGGTGGCGGCGACGGCCGATCCCGAGCTCTTCGATCGCGTGCTCTACACGCCGCACGCGGTCGATCTCGTCGCCCTCGCGGCCGCCTACGGCTGGGAGCACCGCTGGGCCGCGACACGGGGCGAGCTCGAGGATGCGCTCTCGGCCCCCGGGGGTCGCGTGCTCGTGGAGGTTCCGCTCGCCCGCGGAGGGTCGTAGGGTCGGCGCATGACCCCGTCGGAGCTCACGAGCCTGCTGCGCGTCGGAGCGGGCGTCGACCTCGCGTCGATCGACACCTCCGGCACGCCCGGGTTCGACGGCGACAAGAAGGCGGGCGAGGTCGCTCTCTCGCGCGGCGCCGAGGAGCTCGCCGACCTGCAGGAGCAGCTGTTCGCCGCGTCGCGCAGCGGAGGCGACGCCCGCCGGGTGCTGCTCGTGCTGCAGGCGATGGACACCGCGGGCAAGGGCGGCATCGTGAAGCACGTCGTCGGCTCCGTCGACCCGCAGGGCGTCGCGATCGCCGCCTTCAAGCGCCCGACACCCGAGGAGGAGAAGGAGCACTTCCTCGCCCGCATCCGTCGTCGCGTTCCGGCGCCCGGGATGATCGGCGTCTTCGACCGCTCGCACTACGAGAGCGTGCTCATCCACCGCGTGCGCGGGCTGTCGCCGCTCGACGAGGTCGAGTCGCGCTATCCCGAGATCGTCGCCTTCGAGGAGGAGCTCGCCGCCGACGGCGTCACCGTGGTCAAGGTGATGCTGCACATCTCGAAGGACGAGCAGAAGGAGCGCCTGGCCGAGCGGCTCGAGCGCCCCGACAAGTACTGGAAGTACAACCCGGGGGATGTCGACGAGCGCGCCTACTGGGAGCAGTACCAGGAGGCGTACGAGCTCGCGATCGCGCGCACGTCGACGGAGGCCGCGCCCTGGTACGTCGTGCCCGCCGACCACAAGTGGTACGCGCGTCTCGCCGTGCAGCACCTGCTGCTGGATGCCCTGCGCGGGCTGCGTCTCGAGTGGCCGCCCGCCACCTTCGACGTCGAGGTCGAGAAGAGGCGTCTCGCCGCGACGTGACCCGCGGTGAGGGTCAGCCGAAGGCCTCGACGATGGGGCGGAACTTGAGCTTCGTCTCGGCGAACTCCCGGTCGGGATCGGACTCGGCGACGATCCCCGCCCCCGCGAACGCCGTGAGGGTGCCGTCGTCCGCGAGCTCGGCCGAGCGCAGCGAGATCGCCCACTTGCCGTCGCCCGCGGCATCCACCCATCCCACGGGCCCCGCGTAGCGTCCGCGGTCGAACGGCTCGAGCTCGCGGATGACCTCGAGCGCCGTGCGCGTCGGAGTGCCGGCGACGGCGGCGGTCGGATGCAGGGCGGCGACGAGATCGAGCGCGCCCGAGCCGTCGGAGAGCCGTCCGTGCACGTCGCTGCCGAGATGCCACAGGTTCGGCAGCTTGAGGGTGAACGGCAGCTCGTCGGCCGTGATGCCCGGGCCGTGCGGCCGCAGCGCCCGCAGGACGCTCTCGACGGCGAAACGGTGCTCGTCGAGATCCTTCGGCGAGGTCGCGAGCTCCGCGGCGGCGGCGGCATCCGCCTCCGCGTCGGACCCGCGCGCGTGGCTGCCGGCGAGCACGCGCGAGGTCACCTCGCCCCCCGTGACGCGCACGAGGGTCTCGGGGCTCGAGCCGAGGTGCCCGTCGACCGCGAAGGTCCAGGTGTCGGGGTAGCCGAGCGCGAGCTCGAGCAGCACGCGACGCAGGTCGGCGCCGACGGGCACGTGCGCGGTGAGGTCGCGGGCGAGCACGACCTTCTGCAGCCGGTCGGGGCCGCCGGCGCCGGAGAGGATGCGCGCGACGGCGGTGCGGACGGCATCCCGATACCCGTCGGCCCCGAGCGAGCCCGGATGCAGCGACAGGCGGTATTCGGCGCCGAGCGGCGAGGCGGCGACGGGATCGTCGGCGCCGTTCACGCGCGTGATCCAGCCGACCCCGTCGCGCCGGCCGACGACGACCCGGGGGACGATGAGCACGCTCGACCGGGCCGACGCGTCGTCGAACGCGAAGGCGCCGAACGCGACGAGACCCGAGCCGCGCACCTGGACCTCGTCGTCGACGCGCGCGGACGCGGCGACCTCCCGCCAGGCGGCGGCGGCATCCTGGAGGCGGGTCGCGCCGGAGAACTCGAGCCGCAGCGCCTCGCCGAGTCCGACGATGCCGTCGGAGCGGCGGAGGAACAGCAGCGGCCGACCGGGGTCGGCGTACGGGATGAGCGAAGGGACCGGATCGATCCGGCGCGTTTCGACGGTGAGGTCCGTCACGGCTCCAGCCTAGGCCGCCCGCCCCGGAGACGCCGGACTCGGGACACCCGCCCTGCGTAGGATGGATCAAGTGAGCACGGCGGACCTGAACAAGGACCCGGATGAGGTGTCCGGCATGTTCGACGACGTCGCCGCCGGGTACGACCGGACCAACACCGTGCTCAGCGCCGGCAACGCCCTCCTCTGGCGCATCGCGACCACCAAGGCGATCGATCCCAAGCCCGGTGAGCGCATCCTCGACATCGCGTGCGGCACCGGCACCTCGACCGTGCCGCTCGCCCGCGCGGGTGCGACGGTGGTCGGGGTCGACTTCTCGGCCGCGATGATCGCCGAGGCGCAGCGCAGGCATCCGAGCCTCGAGTTCCGCGAGGCCGACGCGATGAAGCTGCCGTTCGGCGACGACGAGTTCGACGCCGTGACGATCTCGTTCGGCCTGCGCAACGTGCAGGAGCCGAAGGTCGCGCTCGCCGAGATGTACCGCGTGCTCAAGCCGGGCGGGCGCCTCGTGGTGTGCGAGTTCTCGAAGCCGCCGCGCGCGCTCCTGCGGGCCGGCTACTTCGCCTATCTCAAGGTCGTCGCGCCGATCGTCGCGGGCATCACGTCGTCGAACCCCGACGCCTACAAGTACCTCGTCGAGTCGATCCAGGCGTGGCCCGACCAGCAGACGCTCACGCAGTGGATCCGCGGCGTCGGCTTCACGCGCGTCGCCTACCGCAACCTCACGACGGGCGTCGTCGCCCTGCACCGCGGCCGCAAGCCCGAGGACCTCGCGATCCGCGCCGCGACGGCGCGTCGCACGGGTCGCGCGAAGCCGACCGCGTCATGAGCCCCAACGCCCTCCAGCGCCGCAAGACCCTGAGCGCGTCGCTCGGTCTCGGCGAGAAGCTCTTCGCGTCGAGCGAGGAGCGGCAGTTCGCCACCGAGATCGAGGAGGGCCTCGAGATCGTCGAGCAGCGCCTCGTCGGGCAGGTGCGCTTCGCCGACGCGATCGCCGACGTGTCGGGCCGCTACCTGCTGGATGCCGGCGGCAAGCGCGTGCGGCCCGTGCTGACCCTGCTCACGGCGCAGCTCGGCTCGGGGTCGAACGAGTCGGTGCTCGCGGCGGCCCAGGCCGTCGAGATCACCCACCTCGCGTCGCTGTACCACGACGACGTGATGGACGAGGCGGAGATGCGCCGCGGGGTGCCGAGCGCGCAGACGGTGTGGGGCAACTCGGTGGCGATCCTCACCGGAGACCTGCTCTTCGCCCGCGCCGCCAAGCTCATCGCCGCCCTCGGCGAGGTCGGCCTCGAGCTGCACGCGGAGACCTTCGAGCGCCTCTGCCTCGGCCAGCTCCACGAGACGATCGGCCCCCAGGACGGCGAGGACCCGATCGAGCACTACCTCGCGGTGCTCTCCGACAAGACCGGATCGCTCATCGCCCTCGCCGGACTCGTCGGCGTCATCTACTCGGACGCCCCCGAGGAGTTCCGCGAGCCCATCCGGCTCTTCGGCGAGCGCATCGGCGTCGCCTTCCAGCTCGTCGACGACGTGATCGACCTCTCCGGGGCCGTCGAGAAGACGGGCAAGGCGGCCGGCACCGACCTGCGCGCGGGCGTGCCGACGCTGCCCGTGCTCTATCTGCGCAAGAGGGCGGCGTGGGATGTCGACGCGGCCGCGTTGCTCGCACGGCTCGAGCGCGCCATCGAGGCCTCGACCGACGACGCCGTCGACCCCGACTTCCCGCCCGCCGTCGCCGAGCTGCGCCAGCACTCGGTCACGGACGATACGATCGCCGAGGCGCGACGCTGGGCCGACCGTGCGGTGGATGCTCTCGAGCCGCTGCCGGACGGTCCCGTGAAGAAGGCGCTCACCCGCTTCGCGCAGGCGATCGTCGAGCGATCCGGCTGACGTCTCCGAATACCCGCGGGTCGAGTGCCGCGCGCAGCGCGGTGCATCGAGACCCACCCCCGAGCAACCTGAAGGAAAGAACGTTGACCAAGCTCCGCCTGGCCATCGTCGGAGCCGGCCCCGCCGGCATCTACGCCGCTGACATCCTGCTCAAGCACGAGAGGTCGTTCGACGTCTCGATCGACCTCTTCGAGGGCCTCCCCGCGCCGTACGGCCTCGTGCGCTACGGCGTCGCGCCCGACCACCCGCGCATCAAGGGCATCATCACGGCGCTCCGCGAGGTGCTCGACCGCGGCGACATCCGGATCTTCGGCAACGTGCACTACGGAACCGACATCACGCTCGACGACCTCAAGAAGCACTACCACGCGGTGATCTTCGCGACCGGGGCCGTGCGCGACGCCGACCTCGACATCCCCGGCATCGACCTGCCGGGCTCGTACGGCGCAGCCGACTTCGTCTCGTGGTACGACGGCCACCCCGACTACCCGCGCGAGTGGCCGCTCGAGGCGGCGAGCGTGGCGGTCATCGGCAACGGCAACGTCGCCCTGGATGTCGCACGCGTGCTCGCGAAGCACGCGGACGACCTCCTGCCGACCGAGATCCCTGCGAACGTCTACGAGGGGCTCAAGGCCTCCCCGGTCACCGACGTGCACGTCTTCGGACGCCGCGGTCCGACGCAGGTGAAGTTCAGCCCGCTCGAGCTGCGCGAGCTCGGCGAGCTGAACGACGTCGACATGGTCGTCTACGACGAGGACTTCGACTACGACGACGCCGCGCGCGCGGCGATCGAGTCGAACAAGCAGATCCTCGTGATCGACCGCGTCTTCACGAAGTGGCGTTCGGAGGAGGTCGGCTCGGCGTCGCGTCGGCTGCACCTGCACTTCTACGCGCGACCGGTCGAGGTCGTCGCCGGCCCCGACGGCCGTGTCGCGTCGTTCACGTACGAGCGCACTCGCCCCGACGGCGCCGGTGGTGTCGAGGGCACGGGCGAGCAGCGCTCGGTCGACGTGCAGGCCGTGTATCGCGCGGTCGGCTACTTCGGATCGCCCCTCGACGGCATCCCGTTCGACGAGCGTCGCGGCGTCATCCCGAACCACGAGGGCCAGGTGCTGCAGGCCGACCCGTCGAGCCCCGGCCAGGACAACGAGATCATGCCCGGCGTCTACGCGACCGGCTGGATCAAGCGCGGCCCCGTCGGCCTCATCGGTCACACGAAGTCGGATGCCATGGAGACGATCCAGCACCTCGTCAACGACCAGGCGTCCTGGTGGAGCCCGGCCGACCCGTCGGAGGCCGCGGTGACGGCGCTGCTCGAGTCGCGCGGCGTCGAGTACACGAACCTCGACGGCTGGCACGCCCTCGACCTGCACGAGATGTCGCTCGGCGAGCCCCACGGTCGCGCCCGCATCAAGGTCGTGCCCCGCGACGAGATGGTGAAGGTCTCCCGCTCCGGTCAGTGAGCCCGTGAGTACCGTGGCGTGAGGAGCGCAACGCGTCTCGAAACCGTAGTTAGCAGTCGCGCGGCCTGCGGGCTTGATGAGCGTCGCGCGCACGCGAGAGATCGGCCAAGATTGAGCATGGCCTTTGCGGACTCCGTTCAACTGGATGAAGAGCAATCAGAGTTCCGAATCGAGGCTGATTTGGGTCCAGGACTCTCGCCGGACGCCCTTATCGACTACTTCAAAGCAAGCATCTCGACGGTCGAGTTCGCGATTTCCATGTTCGACAGGGTGGACGACCACCTTCACTATTTCAATCCATCGGGACTGACAGTTGTCCGCTTCTCCTATCAGAACCCGTTTGTGGAGGTGCTTTCCGCCCTGATCGGCGCGGCACAAGCCGAGAAGGTTGCGAAGTTCATTCAGACGATCTCGACCATTGGCTTGGAACGCGCGGAACGCAAGGAGAAGCTCAGCCGGGAACGGCTTGACAACGTTGTCCGCGAGCTGACGATCGAGAACGACATTGACGATCGCATCGGCGAGTCCGTGAAGCGCGAACTTGAGAACGAGGCTCTTCGGCTCGCTAACACACGCGCACGCTTCGAACTGGCAAAGGACATGGTCGAAGCGCAACGGCGGATGCGCGCCGAGGATCCGTCTGTCAAGGTTTGGAACCTTGACTATTTGTTCGCGATCCTCGGTCCACGCGCGGACAGTGACGACAGCCTCGCGTCTGAGATAGAGCTGTTCCGCATCTTCCAACCGACCGTCACCCGCGTGGATGGTGAGATCCCGCCGAACAAATCCGAAGAGAACTAGAGGTCACGAGGGCATGAGCGTCAGGGAATCAGTCGAACTGCTAGAACAGTCCGTGCGCGATGCGCAGCGACATCTGGAAGGTGTAGCGGAAAGTCCCGCCAACTTGACGACTTCCCAGGTCCGACAGATTCGTGTCGAACTGGACATTCTGTGGAACGTCGTAAAGGGGATGGCGACGGCCATCGACGAGCGGTCGACTACGACGTTCGTTAGCGACGAACGGGAGCACTGAGCGCTTGGACTGGGACGCGGTACGCGGGTGGGTCGCTGTCGGGATCTCAGTTCTTGCCTTTAGCCTGTCGGGACTGGCGTACTGGTCATCGAGGCGCTGGCGTGCGCGTCCGCTGGTGCAGGTCGAGCTTGACCAGTTCTTTGACTCGCCCGCCCGCGTCATCATGCCGTATCGCGAAGTGCAGATTGCAAACCGCGGGAACGCACCCGTACACGATTTTCGTGTCGAGGTCACTTGGGGGTTTGGTGAGCTGTTCGGGGACCAGAGCGATGTCGGCACGGTCGGAGCCGACGAAGTGGTGCGTGTCCTGGTCGGCCACATACTCCCGTACTTCGAAGACGCGGCGCATGAGCACGAGGTCAGCCTGAGCGTGGACCCCGAGCAACTTAGAACGGCGAAAGTCGTCGTGTCCTGGCGACAGCCGCCCGACTTCAAGCGCGTCGTGAAGCTGCCCATCGACGCGAAGCGGAAGAAGTAGCTCCCACCCAGATCGCCGGCCATGTTCGGTTCGGCGTCGTTCGTGAGCTGACGGATAGGCTCCACGGTCATCGGGAGACGCTTCCGGCAGAGAAAGGCAAGTCGTGATCGTTTCCATGGGTCGCGACCAGTAAGTTACGGGCCGCGGATCTCATCGCTGTTCTCAGCTCCTGGGCTGCTCTTCTTGGTGCGCTGCTAAGCATCGCCATCGAGATCTATAGGGCTCGTAAGCCGCGACCGGTCACCCCAACAGGAGCCGCCGAGAAGGAAGACGACTCTTATGCAGCGCGATGGCGGCTCACGCGGGCGTCACGGTGCTCTCGGCCATCCCGATCTTCGCCTTGATCCTCGCCGCGAACGCAATCGGGCTGTACTCTGATCTCTTTTTCTTCGGCATCCCGCTGAACGACAAGGGCGTAGTGACGCCCGAGACCTTGGCCGAGCTCAACAGCGTCCAGATCGGCAACTTCCTGCGCGCGATTCAGGGCGTCATTGTCGCGGTGTTCGTTTTCCTCATCGTGAGGTTTGTCATTCACTACTACGCGCGGATCGTGCAAGCGTGGGAGAACGCGACGACAGAGGAGTAGTTAGGACACGGCAACCGTCAATTCATCCGCGCGAGCAGGTTTCGAGACGCTTCGCTGCGCGGTGCTCAAACCCGCGGGCACTACTGCACGGCGGCGGTGAGACGGGCGAGGTTGTCGAGCACCCGGATCCACACCGGGCGGGCGAGCCACTCCTCCAACGTGAGCTCCCGCGACATGGCGCGGTTGGCATCCTCGATCTCCCGCAGCTCTCTCAAGAAGCGGTCGCCCCGCACCATCACCGAGATCTCGAGGTCGAGGCTGAACGAGCGCATGTCCATGTTGCTCGAGCCGATGACCGAGATCTCGTCGTCGATCGTCATGTGCTTCGAGTGCAGGATCGTCGGCCCGGCGTAGAGGAAGATGCGCACCCCCGCGCGCAACAACGCCTCGTAGTAGGAGCGCTGCGCGTGGAAGACGAGGAACTGGTCGCCGATCTCCGACACGAAGAGCTCGACCTGCAGTCCCGACTGCGCCGCCGTCGTGATCGCGTAGAGCATCGAGTCGTCGGGCACGAAGTAGGGAGAGGTCAGAATGACCTTCTTCTGGGCCGCGTAGACGAGCGAGTTGAACAGCCGCAGGTTGTTCTCGCCCTCGAAGCCCGGACCCGACGGCACCACCTGGCAGTCGTAGTCGCCGTCGCCCTCGGGCCGCGCGGGGGCGGCCTCGCGTTCGAGCAGCTCGCCCGTCTCGGAGTACCAGTCGGTCACGAACAGCGCATCGATGCCGGCGACCACCGGACCCTCGAAGCGCGCCATGTAGTCCTTCCAGTGCAGCCCGCGCCGGTGGTTCTTGCGCCGCTGGTAGCCGGTCTCGACGACGTTCTGCGATCCGGTGAACGCGACCTCCCCGTCGACGACGAGCAGCTTGCGGTGGTTGCGCAGGTCGGGGCGCTGGAACTGCCCGTGGAACGGGCGGAACGGCAGCATCCGGTGCCACCTGACGCCCATCTCGTCGAGCCGCCGCTTCGTGCGGCGATACCCCGGGTACTGGAAGTTGCCGAGGTGGTCGAGCAGCACGCGCACGACGACGCCGCGGCGGTGCGCCTCCTCGAGGGCGTCGAAGAAGTCGGCGGTCGCCTCGTCGAGCAGCAGGATGTAGAACTCCGCGTGCACGGTCTTGCGAGCGGCCCGGATCGCCGCGGTCATCTGCGCGAGCGACTCGGTGTTGTCGTTCCACATGCGCGCCGAGTTGCCGCCGACGAGCGGCATCGCGCCGAGGGCGCGGTTGAGCTCGACGATCGGCTCGAGCCAGAGCGGCCACGGCGGGTCGAGCTTCACCTTGTCGAAGCCCTCGGTGGTTTCGAGGATGTACGCGTTGATCTCGCGCTGCTTGCGACGGCGGGCGCGCGGCAGGCGGGCGCGTCCGAGGATGAGGAACAGCAGGATGCCGATGTACGGGATGAAGAAGATGGCCAGCAGCCAGGCGAGGGCCGTCTGCGGCCGGCGGTTCTTCGGCACGAAGATGAGGGCCAGGATGCGCACCGCGAAGTCGATGACGAGCAGGGTCACCGTGACTGTGACCGCGAACCACCCGTCGCCCATGGGTTCAGTCTGGCAGTGGCGGGTGATAGACCGGACACCATGACCGATCGTGCTGCCGCCGAGGCGTGGTTCGCCGGATACCGGAAGGCGTGGGAGTCGAACGACGAGTCCGACATCCGCGCGCTCTTCACCGACGACGCCGAGTACCACTACGACCCGTCGGATCCCGAGCCGAGCGTGGGCCTCGACGCGATCGTCGCGGGCTGGCTCGAGAACCGCGACGAGGTCGGCGAGACCGAGTTCGAGTGGGAGCTGCTCGCCGTCGACGGCGACGTCGCGGTCGCTCGCTGCGTCACGACCTACGTAACGGAGCAGCCGCCGAAGACGTACGACAACCTGTTCGTGATCCGACTCGCCCCCGACGGCCGCGCCACGGAGTTCACCGACTGGTACATCGAGCGCAAGGACGCTGAGTGAGCGACGCGCGCGTCGACGCCTTCATGGAGGGTTACCGCACCGCGTGGGAGTCGAACGACCCCGCCGACGTCGTGGCGATCTTCACCGAGGATGCCGTCTACCGCGGCCGCCCCGGCACCCCCGCGTGGACCGGGCACGACGAGATCGTCGCCGGCTGGCTCGAGCACGCCGACGAGCCGGGCTCGACGACGTTCGCGTGGGAGACGCTCGCGCGCGACGGCGACCTGGCGGTCGTGCGCTGCGTCACGGAGTATCCGAGGGGTCCGAAGAAGGGCACCTACGACAACCTCTGGGTGATCGAGTTCGCCCCCGACGGCCGCGCCGAGGAGTTCACCGACTGGTGGATCGCCCGCAAGTGGCCGAGCGGCACCGTCGCGGGTTGAGTGCCCGCGACGCGGGTGTCTCGAAACCGACTACCGCATGTTGATGAACTGCAGCGCGACGTCGAGGTCCTTCCCCTTGAGGAGGGCGATCACGGCCTGAAGGTCGTCGCGCGACTTCGACTGCACGCGCAGCTCGTCGCCCTGGATCTGGCTCTTGATCGACTTCGGACCCTCGTCGCGGATGATCTTCGAGATCTTCTTCGCGTCCTCGCTCGAGATGCCGTTCTTGATGGCCGCCTCGATGCGGTACTCCTTGCCGCTCGGGAACGGGTCCCCGGCATCCAGCGAGCGCAGCGAGATCCCGCGCTTGATGAGCTTCTGCTCGAACACCTCGAGCACGGCCTTGACGCGCTCCTCGGCGCTCGCCTTCATGAGGATCTTCTCGCCCGAGAACTCGATCGACGCACCGACGCCCTTGAAGTCGTAGCGCTGCGCGATCTCCTTCTGCGCCATGCCCAGTGCGTTCTGGGTCTCCATCGGGTCGACTTTGCTCACGATGTCGAAGGAGGAATCAGCCATGTGCACATGGTACAAACCCAGGATGCGCTCGGCCCGTCCCTTCCTCGTCGCCGGTGCCGTGCTGGCCGCGATCGCGGTCGCGGCGATCCTGATCGTCACCGTGCTCGCCCCGCGCTCGGCGTTCCTCCCGGAGGCGCTCGAGGAGGTCGAGGAACCCGCGCCGTCGTGGGCGCCGCCCGCCGAGCCGCCCGCCGCCGCGACGACGCCCGGCGGCGGGATCGCGGGCCTCGTGGATGCCGGA
>JAEWKY010000105.1 GCA_023457615.1 Actinomycetes bacterium
GCGCGTGCTCGTGACCCGGGGGGCGCTCGAGCGGCTCGACCGCTCGCTCCAGCTCGCGAGCCTGCTCCCGGCGTGGACCGTGCACCGCGTGCTGCGGGCGAAGCTCGTCGCGAGCGTCGCGGCCCTCGCCGGCGGTGCCGTGTTCGTCGCGGCGGGCCCGGCGCCGTGGCGCGTCGTCGTGGCGCTCGTCGTCGTAGGTCTCGCCTACCTCGCGCCCGACCTCGTCGTCGCCTCCCGCGCCCGGGAGCGGCAGGACCGCATCCAGCGCGAGCTGCCCGACGCCCTCGACCAGGTGACGATCGCGATCGAGGCGGGCCTCGGGCTCGAGACCGCCGTCGCTCGGGCCGGCCAGTTCGGCGACGGTCCGCTCGCCGAGGAGCTCACCCGCACCATCCAGGACATGCGGGTCGGGTTCTCGCGCAAGGAGGCGTGGCTCGCGCTCGCGGCGCGCACCGACGTCGCCGACCTGCGCCGCTTCGCACGCGCCATCATGCAGGCCGACCAGTACGGCGTCTCGGTCGCGCACGTCGTGCGCACGCAGGCGAAGGAGCTGCGGCTCAAGCGCCGTCAGCGCGCCGAGGAGAAGGCGATGAAGGTGCCGGTGAAGATCCTCTTCCCGCTCATGTTCAGCATCCTGCCCGTGCTGTTCATCGTCGTGCTCGGCCCCGGCGTGCTGAATCTGCTGCAGGTGCTCGGGACCCTCTAGACTCGATCCCGCGAAGGGGAGTATCCCGACCTCGTCGCGGCCGTCATCACGGGCTCCAGCGCTGCAGCCCCGGTCGCGACCGCAGCGCACCGCCGGATCCGCGAGGACCGGGAGCGCGTTGCGCGGGAGAGACGTTCGGCCCGTCACCCTGCCCGAAAGGCTCCTGTGGAACTCTCCATCCCGCTCTGGTTCGAGATCGGCACCTACGTCGGCCTCGCCCTCATCCTGGGCTTCGACATCTTCTGGGCCTTCCGGCGACCGCACATCCCGTCGACGCGCGAGTCGGCGATGTGGATCGCGTTCTACGTCGCGCTCGCGCTCGTCTTCGCCGGGCTGCTGCTGTGGTTCGACGGCCCCGAGCACTCGGGCCAGTTCATCGCCGGCTGGCTCACCGAGTACAGCCTGTCGATCGACAACCTGTTCGTCTTCATCATCATCATGGCGAGGTTCTCGGTACCCCGGAAGTACCAGCAGGAGCTGCTCATGGTGGGCATCATCCTGGCGCTCCTGTTCCGCGGCATCTTCATCGTCATCGGCGCGGTCGTCATCGAGCAGTGGAGCTGGGTGTTCTACATCTTCGGGCTCTTCCTGCTCTACACGGCCGCCAACCAGGCGTTCACGAGCCACGACGACGAGGCCGAGACCGAGAACCGGCTCATCGGATTCCTGCGCAGGCGCATCCCGATCACCGACCGCTTCGAGGGCGCCAAGCTGCGCACCACGATCGACGGCCGCCGGGTCTTCACGCCCGTGCTCGTCGTGCTCATCGCCCTCGGCACGACCGACCTCGTCTTCGCGCTCGACTCGATCCCGGCGATCTTCGGCATCACGCAGGAGCCGTTCCTGGTCTTCACGGCGAACGTCTTCGCCCTCATGGGACTGCGGCAGCTGTACTTCCTGCTCGGCGACCTCGTCGACAAGCTCGTCTACCTCAAGTACGGCATCGCCTTCATCCTCGCCTTCATCGGCGTGAAGCTCTTCCTCCACGCCCTGCACGAGAACGAGCTGCCGTTCATCAACGGCGGCCGGCACGTCGACTGGGCGCCCGAGATCGACACCTTCGTCTCGCTCGGCGTCATCGTCGGCGCGATGGCGGTCGCCGTGATCGCGAGCCTCGTGAAACTGCGGATGGATCGCAGGCGCGGCATCCCGGCGCCCGAGCGCGCGCACCGCATCGAGGAGCACGGGCAGGAGTAGCGCGGGGCCGTCCCGCGACTCGTTAGAGTCCGAGGGTGACGCGCACCCCGGCGACTCCGCCCGAGCTGGACGGGTACCGCTATGTGCGGCCGCTCGGCAGCGGCGGGTTCTCCGACGTGCACCTCTACGAGCAGCTGCTGCCGCACCGGGAGGTCGCCGTCAAGGTGCTGCTCACCGACCTCGGTGCGGCGGGGCTCGCGGCGTTCACGAGCGAGGCGAACCTCATGGCGCGCCTGTCGACGCACCCCTACATCGTCACCATCCACGACGCGGGAGTCTCGGCCGACGGCCGCCCGTACCTCGTCATGGAGTACTGCTCCCGGCCGACCCTCGCCGAGCGGTACAAGCAGCGCCCGCTCGCGGTCGACGAGGCGCTGCGCACGGGCATCCGGCTCGCCTCGGCCGTCGAGACGGCGCACCGGGCGGGCATCCTGCACCGCGACATCAAGCCCGGCAACGTGCTCACCAACGACTACGGCTGGCCCGCGCTCACCGACTTCGGGATCGCGGCCGCGGCCGACGCGGCCCCGTCCGGTCGCGGTGAGGACGGCTCCGATCCCGAGGCGTCGACGGGCGGATCGATCGGGCTCTCGGTGCCGTGGTCGCCGCCGGAGATGTTCCTCGACGTGCCCGAGCACGACGCGCGCTCGGATGTCTTCTCCCTCGCCGCGACCCTGTACACGGTGCTCGCGGGCCGCACGCCGTTCGAGGTGCCGGAGGGGCCGAACGCCGCCGTCGACCTCATGGCGCGCATCGACCGCGGCCGGATCGCCCCGCTCGAGCGCCCCGACGTGCCGCGCGCGCTCACGCAGGTGCTCGAGCGCGGGATGTCGCCGCGCCGCGAGGACCGCTGGCCGTCGGCGCTCGACCTCGGTCGTGCGCTCCAGCGCGTCGAGCTCGAGCTCGGGCTCGCTCCGACCT
>JAEWKY010000106.1 GCA_023457615.1 Actinomycetes bacterium
CGCGGCCAGGTTGACGGTCCCGACCCACGCGGCGGTCGCGACGACGCCGAGCACGAGGAGCGGCAGGGCGAGCAGCGCGAGAGCGACCGTCATCGACTCGACGGTCGCGAGCGCCGCAAGCAGTTGCTCGTAGGCGAACGCGCCGACGAGCTTCGCGTAGCCCCCGAGCAGCAGACCGAGCAGCACGAGGCCCACGAGCACCGTGATCCCCACGGGCACCAGGGTGAGGAGGTGGGTGCGCACCGTGTCGAGGAGCACGCTCGCGAGGAGCCGACGCCCGGCCTCCGACTTCGTCGCCATGGGCGCCCACACTCCTTCTCGGGCGCGCGGGTACGCCCTGTCGGGTGTTGCTGAGAGTTTCTCGGGTGTTGCCTGAATCCACCCGAAGGGTAGCGGCAACCCGGTGCCGACCGATGGCCCTCGGACGGGGGACAGGCCTCAGCGCAGCGAGACGGCGGGCAGATCGAACCAGCGGAGGCGGTCGAGATCGGCCCCCAGCACGACGTCGGTCGCCTGCGGGATCGTGTCGGCATCCGGAAGCGACGCGAACAGCGCGCCCGCCTCGTCGAGATAGCTGGCGAGCACCCGCTCCGGCGCGCGGTGGTCGTGCCGCGGGTAGGTGAAGGTGCCGTCGGATGAGTAGCCGACATCCGACAGCCGCAGCGGAGGCTCGACCGGGCCCCGCTCGTGACGCCACAGGCCGGTCGCGAGGTCGAAGCGGTACTGCGGCACGAGCTTCCAGCCGTGCTCGGCGACGAGCTCGACCGCCTCGACGATGTAGCGGAACACCGCGTCGCTGATGAAGTAGTTGAAGTTGACCCGCACCCACCCGGGCTTGATGCCCTCGCAGCCGCGGCCGATCTGGCGGTCGTACTCCTGCGAGTGCTCCAGGTCGATGCCGAGCAGCCGGTGGCCGTACGGTCCCGCGCACGAGCAGCCGCCGCGGCACTGGATGCCGAACAGGTCGTTGAGGATCGCGACGACGGCGTTGTGGTGGAGGTAGCGGCCACCGGGGCGCTTCACCGTGAACGAGATGATCGACAGGCGCTCCGCCTCGGGGTTGCCGAGGATCTGGATGTTCGGATGCCGCTGCCACGACGCCATCGCGCGCCGCAGGAAGTCGTCCTCGACGGCGCGGATCGTCGCGGTGCCGACGGCCTCCTTGAGCTGGAAGACGAGTCCCGCGCGGATCGACTCGATGATCGCGGGCGTGCCGCCCTCCTCGCGATGGGCCGGATCGGCGAGGTAGCGGTGCTCGAACTGGTTGACGAACGCGACGGTGCCGCCGCCGACGACGTCGGGCACCGTGTTGGTGAGGATGCGGCGGTGCGCCACGAGCACCCCGGGGGTCCCCGGCCCGCCGATGAACTTGTGCGGGGAGAGGAAGACGGCGTCGAAGCCGCCCGCGGCGACGTCGATCTCGACGTACGGCGCCGCCGCCGCGAAGTCCCAGCAGGCGAGCGCGCCGTGCTCGTGGAGCAGCCGCGTCACGGCGGTCGTGTCGGTGATGATGCCCGTGACGTTGCTCGCGGCGCTGAACGAGCCGATCTTGAGCGGGCGCCCGGCGTGCCGCACGAGCGCCGCCTCGAGCGCGGCGAGGTCGACGTGGCCGTCGCGGTCCTCGGGGATCGTCACGACGTCGGCGATCGACTCCCGCCAGGGCAGCTCGTTGCTGTGGTGCTCGAACGGCCCGAGGAACACGACGGGCCGCTCGTCGGCCGGGATGCGGTCGCGCAGCCCGTACCGCGCGTCGAGGTCGGCCGGGATGCGGATGCCGAGGATGCCGACGAGCTTGTCGATCGCGGCCGTCGACCCGCTGCCGGTGAAGATCACGACGGTGTCGTCGGTGCCGTGCACGGCGCGGTGGATGGTGGCGCGGGCGTCCTCGCGCAGCCGCGTCGTCTGCAGGCCCGTGCCGGAGGACTCGGTGTGCGTGTTGGCGTAGCGCGGCAGCACCTCGTCGCGCAGGAAGTCCTCGAGGAAGGTCAGCGACCGGCCGCTCGCGGTGTAGTCGGCGTAGGTCGTGCGCCGCGGGCCGAACGGCCCGGGCATCACCTGGTCGTCGCCGATGACCGACTCGCGGATGCGCTGCAGCAACGGGGGCACCACGAGCGCGGGGTCGGCGCCCGGGATGCCGCCCGATCGACTCTGATCGAGGGTCATGCGCACATTATCCCCGCCCGGCGTGCCGCGGGCGGCGGCCGCGCACCGCTATCCCGTCGTGAGGTCCTGCGCGAGCATCACGAGGATGCCGCTCGGTCCGCGCAGATAGGTGAGGGCGTAGACATCCTGATAGTTCGCGACGCCCCGCAGGGGGTGGCAGCCGTGCCGCGCCGCGATCTCGAGCGCCGCGTCGAGGTCGTCGACCGAGAACGCCACGCGGTGCATGCCGATCTCGTTCGGCAGGGTCGGCTCCGTCTCGATCGCGTCGGGATGGAGGTACTCGAAGAGCTCGAGCTGCCCCTGACCGTCGGGGGTGGTCAGCACGGCGATGCGGGCGTGATTGCCGTCGAGCCCCACGGCCGTGTCGGCCCACTCGCCGCTCACCTCGTCGCGACCGACGAGGGTGAGGCCGAGGTCGGTGAAGAAGGCGATCGTCGCGTCGAGATCGCGCACGGCGATCCCGACGTTCTCGAGCTTGATGGGCATGCGACGGATGCTACCGAGCGGGCCCGACGGCCCGCCCGGCAGCGGCGCGCACCTCAGTCGCAGGCACCGGCGGGCGCGGGCTCGAGGGAGAACACGTTGGGCCCGTCGCTCCAGTGCAGCTCGTACTGCCCGGGACCCGACTCGACGACCCACACCTCCTTCGGCCCGCTGAACGGGTAGCCGCCCGCCGTGCCGCTCGTCACGGCCGTCGCCCTGAGCGACGCGTCGAACGTCCACGTCGTCGACGCCTGGTACGCCCGGGGCCCGGTCGAGCCGATCTCCCACGACCCGGTGAGGCCGCCGCACTTCAGCGCCGAGCTCGAGATGTCGGCGTAGGTGGCCTCGAAGAACCAGCCGCTCGAGATCTCGACCGGCACCTCGACGAGGCCGACGCCGCGCCGCGAGATCGACATGAACTGCACGGTCGCGGTGCCCGGCTCGTCGGGCGCGGCGTAGGTGAACGGGGTGCCGACCATCTGCTCGCCCTCGGGCGACACCGAGCCCTCGCCCGCGACGACGGCGCCCTCGACCGAGCCCTCCTCGATGTCGGCGCCGTCCACCTTCGAGAACGGCTGCACCGCGAAGTCGACCTCGCCGCCCGGCGCCACGCTCGCGGGCGCCGGAGCGGCGGTCAGACCGACGCACCTGCCGCTGTGCCAGTTCTCCTCGATGAGCCGCGCGAAGCGCAGCGCCGCCTTCGAGGAGAGGTCGTCGACCGCCTGGTCCCACGAGTTGTCGCCCGCGCCGGCGCTGCCGTCGCCGTTCACCCCGAACGTGCCGCGCTCGCCGAAGCCGAAGCTCACGGTCGTCGTCGCGTCCTGCGTGATGCCCCCGGCGTCGAGCGTGCCGCCGGCCTCGACGACCATCTCGTCGGCGAAGGCGTCGTCGCCGACCTTGCCCGAGAAGCCGAGCTCGAGGTCCCACGAGACCCCGCCGGCCTCGCCGTCGAGGGTGGCCCGTCCCGAGAAGGTGCCCGTCGCGTCGGGGCACACGCTCAGCGAGAACGTCGAGCCGCTCGAGGATCCGGCTCCGTCGTACTCGAAGCTGCCGCTCACGGAGCCGGCGTCGTCCGAGCGCCACGCGACGTGCCGCCCGTCCGACCAGCCCACCTGGCCTTCGAACTGGTCGACGAGCTGGCCCTCGTGGAGGATCTCGCCGAGCGCCTGGGTGATGCTGCCGATGTCGCGGAACACGAGCTGGCGGGTGTCGACGCGGGTGGCGCCCAGGGCGCCGGCCGCGTCGGGGCCGTCGGCGATCACGGCGGCGACGGCGTCCTCGGCCGCGAGCAGCAGCTCGACCTGCCGGTCGTCGTCGGCCGACGCGAACTCGGCGAACGGGGACTCCGCGCTCGCGCCCGGGGGCACGCACGCGCTGAGGCCGAGGGCGGCGGCGAGCGACGCCGCGGGGACGAGGAGAGCACGGGATCGGGTCATGGCTCCCAGTGTCGACAGGGGCCGCGCAGCGCGATCCGCGGCGACAGCGGCTGCAATCGGCGTGCAAGGTCGAGGCGGGGAGGAGCCCTGAGACCGCCCGCCTCGGCGTCGGGTCAGAGGACCGTCGGCCGCCGCACGACGACGGCGATCCCGAGCCCCGCGAGCAGGACGGCGCCCCCGATCAGGGTCGTGAAGGCCGGCACCTCGCCCTGCCCGAGCCAGGCGGTGAGGATGCCGACGAACGGGATGAGCAGGGCCCACGGCACGACCGCCGACGCGGGGTACCGGGCGAGCAGCCAGCTCCACAGGCCGTAGCCGAGGAACGACGAGATGACGACCGTGTAGAGGGTCGACAGAATGGCCGGCAGCGAGAGGTGGGTGAGCGCGTCGACCACGACGGCCGGGCTGTCGACGACGAGCGAGAGCAGCACCGCGGGGATCGGCACGAACGCCGCCGACCAGACGACGAGCGAGAGCCCAGCGGCATCCCCCGCCCGGCGGGTGAGCACGTTGCCGATCGCCCACGACAGCGACGCGGCGGCGAGGAGCACGATCGTGAACCACGGCGCCCCGTCGCCCTGCCCGGCGATGACGATGCCGAGCCCCGCCGTGCCGACGACGATGCCGACGACCTGCCGGCGCGAGGGACGCTCGCGCAGCAGCACGGCGGCGACGACGATCGTGAGCAGCACCTGCGCCTGGTGCAGGAGCGAGGCGAGCCCGGGCGGCATCCCGAGCGCGAGCGCGAAGTTGAGCAGCGCGAACTGCACGAGGCTCATGAAGACGCCGACGAGCACGATGTCCCGCCACGGCAGCTTCGGCCGCGGGAGGAACAGCATCGCGGGGAAGGCGACGAGGGCGAAGCGCAGGGCGAGGAACAGCAGCGGCGGCACGTCGCTCACGCCGATGTCGATGACGAGGAAGTTCGTTCCCCAGCAGACGACGACGACGAGCGCGAGGAGTGCGTGACGGAGCGGCAACCTCAGAAACCGAGGTCGGTCGCGGAGCCGACGACCGGCGGGTCGTCGAAGAGCATCACGGCGCGACCGTCGGAGTAGGGCGGGAAGCCCGGGTCGCCGTCGCGCGCGAACGCCGCGAACGACTCCTGCACGGCGTCGGCGAGGGCGACGGGAGGCGTCGGTCCGGTGTAGTCGAGCACGTAGGGGGCGTCGAGCGTGTGGAAGAAGAACGGGATGTCGATCGAGTGCCCCGAGCGGATGTACGGCGCCGCCGTGGACTCCCAGCGGAACTCGTAGCGGAAGGTCGGCGCGGCTCCGGCGGCGACCCGCGCCTCGGCGTAGCGGTGGATCGCGTCGCGGAAGAACTCGTCCGCGAACCGCACCTGCGCCGCGTCGCGCGCGGCGAGGTCGTCGGGGGTGTCGCGGTAGCCCATCCAGGCGAACTCGTGCGCCGTCGAGCCGACGAGCACCGGCACCTCGGCGCCCAGCGTGTCGAACAGCGTGCCCGGCACCTGGCCCCCGTCGATCACGGGCGCCCACGGCGGCATGATCGCCGCGC
>JAEWKY010000107.1 GCA_023457615.1 Actinomycetes bacterium
AGCGCGACGATCGGCCTGCGCGCCGACCGGGTCTCGCTCGTCGGGCGCCTCGACGCGCGCGTGGAGCGCATGTGGCGCGACGGCCTCGTCGACGAGGTGGCGCGCCTGCGGCCCGCGGGGCTCGGCGTGACCGCGTCGCGCGCGATCGGCTATTCCCAGGCGGCCGCGCAGCTCGACGGCGAGGTCACCGAGACGGAGGCGATCGCGCAGGCGTCGCTGCTGACGCGCAAGTACGCGCGCCGGCAGGTGAGCTGGTTCGGACGCTTCCCCGACACGGTGTGGCTGGATGCCGACGATCCCGCGCGCGTCGACGACGCCCTGGCGGCGGCGACCTCCGCGCCCGGATAACCTCGACTCGTGGCTCCCGCGATCGACTTCACCAAGGGGCACGGCACGGGCAACGACTTCGTGCTGTTCGCCGACCCCGACGGCGAGGTGACCCTCGACGCGGCCGGGCTCGCGGCACTCGCCGATCGCCACTTCGGCGTGGGAGGCGACGGGGTCATCCGCGCGGTGCGCTCCACGAGCCTGCCGGAGGGTGCGGCCGCCCTGGCCGAGGACCCGGCCGCCGAGTGGTTCATGGACTATCACAACGCCGACGGCAGCGTCGCGGAGATGTGCGGCAACGGCATCCGCGTCTACGGCGCC
Organism: Actinomycetes bacterium; assembly: GCA_023457615.1. Classification (GTDB taxonomy): domain Bacteria; phylum Actinomycetota; class Actinomycetes; order Actinomycetales; family Microbacteriaceae; genus Pseudolysinimonas_A. Next base: position 649 of record JAEWKY010000107.1, read on the forward strand.
TATCTCCTCGACCAGGGGCTGCTCGACCTCGCGGTCGGCGCGACCGTCGCGATCGGCACGCGCGGCGGCGTCCGGCAGCTCACCCGCACCCCCGACGGCTTCGAGGTCGACCTCGGCGCCTTCGTGGTGGCCGGCGACGCGACGGTGGAGGCCGAGGGGCTCGACATCGCGCGTCCGGGCCTCGCGGTCGGCGTGGGCAACCCGCACGTCGTCGTCGCCCTCGCCGACGCGGTCGAGCTCGAGGCGCTCGACCTGGGCTCCGCTCCGACGGTCAGCCCGGTGCCGCCGGACGGCGTGAACGTCGAGTTCGTCGTGCCGGGCGACCCGCTCGTGCGGGACGGCGTGGGCCGCATCCGGATGCGCGTGCACGAGCGCGGATCGGGCGAGACGCTCTCGTGCGGCACGGGCGCCGCGGCCGCCGCGCTCGCGACCCGGCACTGGGCGGGGGCGGGCGCCCCCGACGTCTGGAGCGTCGACGTGCCCGGGGGCACCGTGGGGGTGCGTGTCGTGCCGACAACGAACGGCGACCACGTGCTGCTGTCCGGTCCCGCCGAGCTGGTATTCTCGGGGACTATGAAGCTTCTCTGAGTCAGTCCACGGTCTCGTCGACCACGTCGGACGGTTGAGGCAGGTCGATCAGACCTGTATGGCCCGAACGACGCCGGCAGCGCAGCACTCGGTAGCCCTTGTTGGTCGCCGCGCGCAGGACCGCGAACTCTCTCGGAAGCTCCGCCTGCAGCCAGCGCTGCAGCGAGTCGGACCCCAGGTTCCTCTGCACGACGAGCCAGCCGTCCGAGCCGGGTTCCAGTCGCGGCAGCCAGTGCAGCAGCATGGCGTGCAGTTCGTTCTTCCCCACCCGGATCGGCGGATTCGACCAGATCGTGGTGAACGTCGCTCCCGCCGGCACGTCCTCGGGACGGACGGCGTGGATGTTCGTCAGCCCGAGCGCGGCGGCGTTGCGCCGCACGAGCTCGAGCGAGCGCTCGTTCACGTCGACCGCCCACACCGTGGCCCGCGGCGACTCGAGCGCGAGCGAGATCGCGACCGGTCCCCAGCCGCAGCCGAGATCGAGCAGGTTGCCGCCGGGCGGCGGCGCCGGCACGTTCGACAGCAGCACGGAGGTGCCGGAGTCGAGGCGGTCGGGGCTGAACACGCCGTTCGCGGTCGTCAGCTCGAGATCGCGGCCCGCGAGCCGCACGCGGATCGTGCGCGGCACGAGCTCCCCGCCCGGGGACGCCGAGAAGTAGTGCTCTTCGGCAGCGGGCGGCATGCGTAGAACCTACCGAAAACAGCAAGCCATCAGAACCACGGAACTAGGGTGAGACCAGACATGACGGATACCACGCGAGACACGACCGAGGCGAGCGACCGCGAGATCGACCGCGTCCTCGCGACGGAGGAGGCGCGCGCCGCGACGCGCCGGTTCGGCGGCCGGCGCGCCGACGCGCTGCAGGACGAGGAGACGAGCGCCGCCGACCGCGACGGCGACCAGCTCGACCGCGAGGACCGGGCGGCGCTGCGCCGCGTCCCGGGCCTCAGCACCGAGCTGCAGGACGTCACCGAGGTCGAGTACCGGCAGCTGCGGCTCGAGAACGTCGTGCTCATCGGCGTCTACGACCGCGACACCGAGGACGCCGAGAACTCGCTGCGCGAGCTCGCCGCCCTCGCCGAGACGGCGGGCGCGACGGTGCTCGACGGGCTGCTGCAGCGGCGACCGCATCCCGACCCCTCGACCTACCTCGGCCGGGGCAAGGTGCAGGAGCTCGCCGACATCGTCGCGGCCCTCGAGGCCGACACGGTCGTCGCCGACACCGAGCTCGCGCCGAGTCAGCGGCGCGCGCTCGAGGACCGGGTGAAGGTCAAGGTGATCGACCGCACGGCCGTGATCCTCGACATCTTCAGCCAGCACGCCAAGAGCCGCGAGGGCCGGGCGCAGGTCGAGCTCGCGCAGCTCGAGTACCTGCTCCCGCGACTCCGCGGGTGGGGCGAGTCGATGTCGCGGCAGGCCGGTGGTCAGGCGGCGGGCGGTCAGGGCATGGGAAGCCGCGGACCGGGTGAGACGAAGATCGAGCTCGACCGCCGGCGCATCCACGACCGGATGGCGAAGCTGCGTCGGCAGATCAAGGGCTTCGCCCCGGCGCGCGAGGCGAAGCGGGCCAACCGCGACCGCTTCGAGGTGCCGAGCGTCGCGATCGCGGGCTACACGAACGCCGGCAAGTCGAGCCTGCTCAACCGCCTCACGCAGGCGGGGGTGCTCGTGCAGAACCAGCTGTTCGCGACGCTCGACCCGACCGTGCGCCGCTCGTCGACCCCGGACGGCCGGGAGTTCACGCTCGCCGACACGGTCGGGTTCGTGCGGAACCTCCCGCACCAGCTCGTCGAGGCGTTCCGCTCGACGCTCGAGGAGGTCGGCAACTCCGACGTCGTCGTGCACGTCGTCGACGGCGCGCATCCCGACCCGGGCGCGCAGCTCGCGACGGTGCGCGACGTGATCGGCGACGTCGGCGCCCGCGAGCTGCCGGAGATCGTCGTCTTCAACAAGGCCGACGTGATGGACGACGACCGCCGCCTCCTGCTGCGCGGGCTCGAGCCCGACGCGGTGTTCGTGAGCGCGCACACGGGCGAGGGCATCGACGACCTGCGGGTCCGCATCGCCGAGCTCCTGCCGCAGTGGGACGTCGAGCTCGACCTGCTCGTGCCGTACGACCGCGGCGACGTCGTCGCGCTCGCGCACGAGCGGGCCCGCGTGCTCGACACCGAGTACGAGGAGGACGGCACCCGCATCCGTCTCGTCGCGACCGATCGCATCGCGCGGCTCGTGCAGGCGGCGCTCGACGCGGCCAGGTGACGAGCGGGGGCGCGGCGCCCCCCCCCGGGGCCGGGGGGCGGGCTAGCACA
>JAEWKY010000108.1 GCA_023457615.1 Actinomycetes bacterium
GTGCGCGGCACCATCCGGGATGCCTGGGAGCCTTCCGCGGGAGCGCGCCCGAACCGGTTCCGGGTCGCGATCGCGGCCGGCGACCGCGCCGTCCTGACGACGACCCTGACGCCCGTGCGGCGCGGCGAGCGCCGCGCGGCCCATGTCACCGTCCGCTCCTTCGGCCCGCTGCGCATGGTCGCGCGACAGCGCACGATCCCCCTGCGCGGCGTGGTGCGGGTGCTGCCGCCGTTCACCGCGCGCAAGCACCTGCCCTCGCGTCTCGCCCGACTGCGCGAACTCGACGGCCGCACCTCGGTCATGGTGCGCGGGCAGGGCACCGAGTTCGACTCCCTGCGGGAGTACGTGCGCGGCGACGACGTGCGCTCGCTCGACTGGCGGGCCTCGGCCCGGCGCCGCGACTCGGCGACGGGTCAGATGAAGCTCGTCGTGCGCACGTGGCGGCCGGAGCGCGATCGCCGCGTCGTCATCGTCATCGACTCGTCCCGCACGTCCGCGGCCCGCATCGCCGACGAGCCCCGCCTGGACACGGCGTTCGAGGCGTCGCTCCTGCTCGCCGCGCTCGCGACCCGCGCGGGCGACCGGGTCGACGTCGTCGTGCACGATCGCGTCGTGCGCGGACGCGTGCAGGGCTCGTCGGGCGCCGAGCTGCTCGCCCGCATGGTCGACATGCTCGCGACGGTCGAGTCGGAGATGATCGAGGGCGACTGGCACGAGGTGCCCGAGCTCGTGCGCGCCGTCACGACGCAGCACGCGCTCGTCGTGCTCGTCACGCCGATCGACACCCCGGGCGCCTCGCGGCCGCTGCTCTCGATGCTCCCGCAGCTCACGCGCCGGCACACGGTCGTCGTGGCCGCCGTCACCGACCCCGAGATCGTCGCCGCGACCCGGGAGCGTGGCGCGACCGACGACGTCTACCGCGCGGCCTCGGCCGAGCGCGCCCTGCTCGACGTGGCCCGGGTCGCGACGGCGATGCGCCAGACCGGGGCCGAGGTCGTCACCGCCCCGCCCGCCGACCTGCCGCCGGCTCTCGCCGACCGCTACCTCGCGCTCAAGGCGGCCGGGCGCCTCTGAGGCACGTACACTCAAAAGGTGAAGGCGACTCGAATAATGGTGGGCACGGCGGCGATGGTCGTCGTCGCGGCGATGTCGACCGCCGCGGGGGCCGCCGCGTCGCCCGGCGTGCCCGTCGCCGCCGCGGACTCGGGTTCCGCGGTCGCCGTGGGATTCGGCTTCTGGGGCAACCTCCTCGTGCCGGCGCTCCCCGTCGGCGTCACGTACACAGCGCTCGCGGTCGGCGACGAGCACACCGTCGCCCTGCGCTCCGACGGCCAGGTCGTCGCCTTCGGGCGCAACGACGCACGGATCGACGTGCCCGCGCTCGACAGCGGCGTGACCTACACGGCGATCTCCGCGGGCTGGGATCACACCGTGCTGCTGCGCTCCGATGGTCAGGTGCGGGCGTTCGGCGACTCCGCCGACGACCGGCTGACGCTGCCCGCGCCGCCGCCGGGCCTCGACTACATCGGGGTCGCCGGCGGCGGGTATCACAGCGCCGCGCTCCGATCCGACGGTCAGATCATCGCCGTCGGTCGCGGGACGTCCGGGCAGACGTCGGTGCCTCCGTTGCCGGCGGGCACGACCTATGTCGCGGTGGCGGCAGGGGGCGAGCACACCCTCGCCCTGCGCTCCGACGGCGAGGCTGTCGCGTTCGGCTACGCGGGTTCCAGCCCGGCCACCGTTCCCGCGCTCCCCGCCGGCGTCAGCTACGTCGACATCGCAGCGGGCGACAGCCACTCCGTCTTCCTGCGCTCCGACGGGCAGGCCGTCGCCGTCGGATGGAACGGTGCCGGAGAGTGCGACATCCCGCCCCTCCCGGCCGGACTGTCCTACACGGGCGTCGCGGCCGGCACCTCGATCACGGCCCTTCTGCGCTCCGACGGTCAGATCATCGCCCTCGGCAGGAACGATCAGGGCCAGCTCGACTTCCCGGCGCTTCCCGATGGGATGAGGTACACCGACGTCGCGACGGGTTTCACCCACTCGGCCGCGCTGCGCTCCGCCCTCCCCACGACGACGACCCTGAGCGCACCCGCCTCCGTGGTCGTCGGCTCCGACGTCACGTTCACCGCCACCGTGGCGTCCTCGAGCTCCGCGGGACTCGGATTCACCGGTACGATCCGCTTCGACCTCGGCACGACGAGCCGCGACATCCCGCTCGACGCGGACGGCACGGCGCGGACGACGATCACGACGACCGCGGCCGGCGACCTCGTCGGCACGGCGACCTACCTCGGAAGCACGGACGGCGTGTACGCCCCGTCTTCGACGTCGGCACCCGCGACGACGGGCGTGCAGGAGCCGCCGATCGTGACGATCCGGCTCTCGGTCGCGGGAGGCGCGTCCGAGGTGCCCCAGGGCGGCTCGCTCTCCTTCGAGGTCACCGGCGAGAACTCCCTCGGCGATCCGGTCGCGATCGACCCCGCCGCGGTGTCTCTCACGAGCAGCGTGGCGAGCGACCGGGTGTCGGGTCTGCGCGTGACCTTCCCGCACGCCAGTCCGCACACGATCACCGCGACCTACGGGACGACCGGGCCGACGGATTCCGTCGTCATCGAGGTCGTCCCGACCGCCTCGGACCCGGGGACCCCTTCGGCCCCGGGGACATCGGAGCCGGCCGCCGCGCTCGGTCGGACGGGGCGGGATCCGGGTCCCGGCATCGCGACCGGCGTCGCCGTGCTCGCGCTCGGGGCGGGGCTCGCCGTGTTCGCTCGCGCCCGCGCCGCGCGCGGGAGGCCGACGTCCTGAAGTAGACCCGGCGGCGGCGGTACCGTGTGCCCATGGCTGAAACCACTGCTCCCTCGTACACGCGACGCCTCATCGCCGAGGTGTTCGGAACCTTCGTGCTCGTCTTCGGCGTCATCGGCGTCGCCCTGAACTACGGCGAGGACGCCAAGCCGCTCGTCGTCGGCCTCGCCGTCGGCATCGCGGTGCTCGGCGCGGCGTACGCCGTCGGCCACGTCTCGGGCGGCCACTTCAACCCCGCGGTGTCGATCGGCGCGGCGGCGGCGGGCCGGATGCCGTGGCGCGACGTGCTGCCGTACTCGGTCGCGCAGATCGTCGGCGGCCTCCTCGCGACCGTGCTGCACCTCGCGATCGTCGCCTCGCAGGGCAAGGCCGTGGCCGAGAGCTTCGCCGCGGTGTCGAACGGCTACGACGGCGCCTTCGCCCCGCTCGTGACCGTGCTCATCGTCGAGATCGCGATCACGGCGGTGTTCCTATGGATCATCCTCGGCGTGACCGCGGAGGGCTCGACCACGGCCGGCTTCGCGCCGCTCGCGATCGGCCTCTCGCTCGCGCTGTTCCACTTCATCGCGATCCCGCTCGACAACGCGTCGCTCAACCCGGCGCGCTCGCTCGCGACCGCCGTCTTCGGCGGCCCCGAGGCGCTCGGCCAGGTGTGGGTGTTCTTCGTCGCGCCGATCGTCGGCGCCCTGATCGCCGGTCTCACCTACAAGCCGCTCTTCGCGCGCAAGGGCTGACCCCCGCCGCACGCGAGGGGGGGCCGGGTGGGGGCCTACCCCCCCCCCACCGCGCGGGGGGGGGG
>JAEWKY010000109.1 GCA_023457615.1 Actinomycetes bacterium
GGGCCCCCCCCCCGTGGGCCGGCCCGCGCGCCCCCCGGGCGGGGACCGGTGCTCGGCTGGATCATGATCGCCCCGGCCGTCGCCGCCTACGGGTTCTTCGTGATCTACCCGTTCCTCATGGGCGTCAACTACTCGTTCTACGACTGGAACGGGGTCGGCTCCTCCACCTGGGTCGGCGTGCGCAACTACCTCCGCGTCTTCAGCGACGCCGAGATGCTCACCGCGATCCGCAACGCGTTCCTGCTCATCATCTTCTTCACGGTCATCCCCGTCTCGACGGGTCTCGTGCTCGCGACGCTCATCCGCAACATCCGCGCGGGGCTGTTCTCGACGGTGTCCCAGACGATCCTGTTCCTGCCGCAGATCATCCCGCTCGCCGCCGCCGGCATCGCCTGGTCGTGGATGTACGCGCAGACCGGGACCGTGAACCAGCTCCTCACCGCCGTCGGGCTCGGCGGCATCACCCGCCCGTGGCTCGCCGACTACGCCACCGCGCTGCCCGCCGTCGGGCTCATCGGCTCGTGGGTGCTCACGGGGCTGTGCACCGTGCTGCTGCTCACCGGCATCGGCAAGATCGACCCGTCGCTCTACGAGGCGGTGCGCCTCGACGGCGCGGGATGGTTCCGCGAGTTCGTGACGATCACGATCCCCGGGCTGCGTCAGCAGATCGCGATCCTCGTGACGCTCACCGTCATCGCGGCGCTCAGCAGCTTCGACATCATCTACACCTCGACGCGCGGCGGGCCCGGCCGCGAGACCCTCGTGCCCGGCCTGTCGATCTTCCGGATCGGCTTCACGCAGAGCGACGTCGGACTCGCGTCGGCGTTCGGCATCGTCCTGATGGCGCTCGTGCTCGCCGTCGTCATCCCGCTGCAGCGCCTGTCGAGGGAGTCGAAGTGATCGGCAGTCGTCGCGAGGCCGTCCTCGGCCGCATCGTGCTCGTCGTGGTGCTCGTCGTCACGATCCTCCCGCTGCTCAGCATGCTGTCGGCGGCGCTCCAGCCGGCCGACCGCAACCCGACCGGCCTCGTCTGGCCGACCGACCCGCAGTGGATCAACTTCGTCACGGCCTTCGAGGCCGGGCACGTCGCCGAGCTCATGCGCTCGAGCCTCGTCATCGTGCTCATCGTCGTGCCGGCGAGCCTCGTGCTCGCGACGCTCGCGGGCTACGCGCTCGGCAACCTGCGCATCCCCGGCAACAGGTTCATCCTGCTCGCGTTCGTGCTCGGGCTCACCATCCCGTTCGAGTCGCTCATCATCCCGATCTACTACCAGATGAAGGGGCTCGGGCTGCTGAACACCCCGTGGTCGGTGGGCTTCGCGCTCATCGGGCTCTTCATGCCGTTCAGCGTCGCCTGGATGCGCGCCCACTTCGTCGGCGTGCCGGTCGAGCTCAGCGAGGCGGCGCGCGTCGACGGGGCGTCCGTGTGGCAGGAGCTGCGCCGCATCCAGCTGCCGCTCGCCGGACCCGCCCTCTCGGCGCTCGCGATCCTGCTCTTCCTCTGGACCTGGAACCAGTTCATCCTGCCGGTCGTGCTCATCCAGGACCCGCTCGAGCGCACCGTCGCGGGCGCGCTCACGTTCTTCCAGGGGCAGTACTACGCGTCCATCCCGCTGCTCAACGCGGGCGCGCTCATCATCATCACTCCCGCGATCGTGGTCTTCCTGATCTTCCAGCGGCAGTTCATCAAGGCCCTCCTCCAGGGCGCCGTCAAGGGATAGCGACTCATGACCTTCCTCCACACCGACCACTGGGTGTGGGACTTCTGGCTGGCCGACGACGGCGAGGAGTTCCACCTCTACTACCTGCACGCGCCGCGCTCGCTCGGCGATCCCGACCTGCGCCACCGCAACGCGCGCATCGGGCACGCGACGAGCCGCGACCTCCGGGCCTGGCGCGACCACGGCGAGGTGCTCGGTCCGGGCGCCCCCGGGGACTTCGACGAGACCGCGACCTGGACGGGCTCGGTCGTGCGGGGCGACGACGGGCTGTGGCGGATGTTCTACACGGGCTCGGTGTTCACGACCCCCGACGGCATCGAGAACGTCGAGACGATCGGCGTCGCGGTCTCGGAGGACCTCGCGACGTGGACGAAGCGCGGGCCCGTGCTCCGCGCCGCCGGACCCTGGTACGAGACGCTCGCCGACGGCACCTGGCGCGAGGAGGCCTGGCGCGATCCGTGGGTCTACCGCGCCGGGGGCGCGTGGCACATGCTCGTGACGGCGCGCGCGGCCGTCGGCGACCCCGCCGACCGCGGCGTCGTGGGCCACGCGACCTCGCCCGATCTCGAGACGTGGACCCTCCGCGCCCCGCGCTCGGACCCCGGGGCGGGCTTCCTGCACCTCGAGGTGCCGCAGTTCGCCGAGGTCGCCGGCCGCGCGGTGCTGCTCTTCTCGTGCGACACCCCCCACCTCGCGGGCGCGCGCGCGGCCTCCGGCGAGACGGGCGGCATCTACGCGCTGCCGGTCGACGCAGCGCGGCGGTTCCCGATCGCCGACGCGGTGCGTCTGGTCGACGAGCGGTTCTACAGCGGACGGGCGGTGCGCGCGCGCGACGGCTCGTGGGTGCTGCTGGCCTTCGAGAACACGGGCGTCGACGGCGACTTCGTCGGCCGGCTCTCCGACCCCCTCCCCCTGCGCTGGGCAGGGGACACCCTCATCGCGGACGAGGAGACCCCCGCATGACCGACATCCAGGGCACCGTCCGACCGGGATTCGAGCGCGTGGGCGAGGCGTTCGCCGCGTCGTTCGACGCCGCTCCCGACATGGGGGCCGCGCTCGCGGTGCGCGTCGAGGGCGAGCCCGTCGTCGACCTCTGGGCCGGGATCGCGGACTCGCGCGACTCCGACGCCTGGGCCCGGGACACCGCGACGGTGATCTTCTCCTGCACGAAGGGGCTCATGTCGATCCTCGCGGCGCGGCTCGTGCAGGAGGGCAGGCTCGACTACGACGCGCCCGTCGCCGAGTACTGGCCGGAGTTCGCGCAGGCCGGCAAGGCCGGCGTGCTCGTGCGGCACGTGCTCTCCCATCGGTCGGGAGTGTCCGCCCCGCGTCGCGACCTCGCGCTCGCCGACGTGCTCGACTGGTCGCGCGTGACCGCGACGCTCGCCGAGCAGGAGCCGCTCTGGGAGCCCGGCACGGGCTACGCCTACCATGCGCTCACGCACGGCTGGCTGATCGGCGAGGTGATCCGCCGCCTCACGGGCGCGGAGGTCGGCGAGCACTTCGCCGCGACGGTCGCGCGCCCGCTCCACGCCGACGCCTGGATCGGGCTGCCGGTCGCCGAGGCGGGTCGGGGGGCCGAGCTGCGGGGCGGGTCGAGCCTCGCGGCGCTCGTCGCGCAGCAGGCCGCCGCC
>JAEWKY010000110.1 GCA_023457615.1 Actinomycetes bacterium
ACCCGAGCGTGTATCCGGATGCCAACGCCACCGGGATCGCCGCGATCACAACCCAGCCGAGCGGCGTCACGACACTGCCGAGGCGGCCTCCAAGCTGAGCGAACGCGCGCCCGACGGCACGCGTCGCACGTACGACCGCGACGACGGCGTCGGCGAGCACGCCCGTGCGCGCGCCCACGATGCGGGTGCGCGTGTTGGCGAGCCCGGCGACGCCGGTCTGGGTGAGCGAGTCGACGCGGGTTGCCGTCGTGACCCGCGGACCGCGACGCGGTCGTCGGGACCGGCTCGCGCGCTCGGGGCGGGGTGCGCTCACACGGCCTGCCGGTCGCTCGGCGGCGGGGTCTCGAGCAGGAGCTGGCCGATGATGCCCGACGTCGTCACGCCGTCGAACTCGGCCTCCGGGTCGAGCACGAGGCGGTGCGCGAGCACGGGCTCGGCGAGCGACTTCACGTCGTCGGGGATGACGTAGTGCCGCCCGCTCGCGGCGGCGAGGGTCTTCGCGCTGCGGATGAGGGCGAGCGCGCCGCGCACGCTCACGCCGAGCCGCACCTCGGTCGCGGTGCGGGTCGCCTCGACGAGTCGCGACACGTAGTCGTTGACGCTCGGGTCGACGTGCACGTGCCGCGCCTGCCCCGCCATCTCGAGCACGGCATCCGCCGTCACGATGGGGCTGAGGGTCACCTCGTGCGCCTTGACGTCGGAGCCCTCGAGGATGCGCAGCGTCGACGCGTGGTCGGGGTAGCCGATCGAGGCCTTGAGCAGGAATCGGTCGAGCTGGGCCTCGGGGAGCCGGTAGGTGCCGGCCTGCTCGATCGGGTTCTGGGTGGCGATGACCATGAACGGCGAGGCGGCGTGGTGGGTCTCGCCGTCGACGGTGACGCGGCCCTCCTCCATGACCTCGAGGAGCGCCGCCTGCGTCTTCGGCGACGCGCGGTTGATCTCGTCGGCGAGCACGATGTTGGCGAACACCGGGCCACGGTGGAACTCGAAGGTCTGGGTCTTCTGGTCGTAGACGCTCACGCCCGTGATGTCGCCGGGGAGGAGATCGGGCGTGAACTGGATGCGGTGGTGCGTGCCGGCGACGCTCTGGGCGATCGCGCGGGCCATCGACGTCTTGCCCGTGCCGGGGAAGTCCTCGAGGAGGAGGTGCCCCTCGCTGAAGAGCGCGACGAGGCCGAGACGGATGACGAAGGTCTTGCCGAGGAGCACCTGCTCGACGTTGGCGACGAGTCGCCCGAAGGTCTCCTGGAACGCGGAGGCCTGCTCGGGGGTCATGGTCATGCTCGGTGTCCTTCCGGGACGCGGTCGGGGTCAGTTCGGGTAGTCGGTCGGGGAATAGCTTCGTTCATAGGTCGTACCGTCGTTCGCGGTGATGCGCACGCGCAGATCGCCGCCGATGCCGAGCAGTCCGGTCTCGCACGAGCCCGTCACGGGCATCGCGGACCAGCCGTCGGGGTTGTTGCCGGGCGAGCAGCGGTACTCGACCGCCTCGTAGCCGGGGCCGGGGATGCTCGTCCAGCTCCACGAGCCGGACAGCACGCCCTCATAGGCGAGGCCGGCGGGCGTCGAGTTGCGCACGGGCGTGCCGAGCGGGAACGCGGGCGACCACGCCGCGCTGCACAACGTCGCCTCGGGGTAGGCCCGACAGGCCTTCACGTAGACCGTGAGCGGCTGGCCGTAGTGGGCGCCCGTTCCCGAGGTGAGGAAGCTGCCGGGGGCGAGCATGCCGCTCTCGCTGCCGCCCTCGCCGATCTTGAACACGAAGGTGTCGGCGTCGGTCGAGCCGCTCGTGATCTCGAACGACGTGAGCCGCGCATCCCAGAACTCGCCGCTCTCGCCGTTCTGCTGGATCGGGGCGATGATCGACGACACCTGGCCGGGGATGGCACGCGGCGTCACCTGCACGGGCGAGGCGGGGGTGCAGCCCTGCCCGTTGTAGGCGAACACCCAGATCGTGTACGTCTGGTTCGCCGAGAGGCCGCCGAAGCTCGTCGCGGTCGTGCCCGCCGTCAGGGTCTGGCTGCCGCCCGGCGGCGTCACGACCGGGGCGCCGTTCTCGACGCCCGAGACGGCGCAGACGGGCGTCGTGCCGTCGGAGCGCACGAGTGCGAAGAAGTTCTCGATCGGCCGGCCGTTGTCGCCGAACACGCCCGCCCACGACGCGGTCGCCGTCGAGCCGTCGGTGAGCGATCCCGACGCGGAGACGGTCGGGCCGACGAGCGTCGGCGGCCCCGCCGGGATGCCGACCCCCGTCGCCTGGTTCCAGGTGGCGAGCGAGTTGGGCGCGCTGTTGCGCGCGCTCACCGAGAAGCCCACGGAGCTGCCGTTCGCGATCGCGGGCGAGCTCAGGTTCGCGGTGTACACCGTGCCGACCGGGTCGGCGGGGTTGACCGCGAGGATCTGCTGCAGCGGGCCGACCGTGACGACGTACTGCTCGATCGCGCTGCCACCGGCATCCGCGGGCTTGCGCCAGATGACCCGCAGCCCCTGGTCGAGCGGCGTCGAGTCGAGCGCGCTCGGCGGCGGCGGGATGATGTCCGACCAGATCGATCCGGGGAGCCCCACCGCCGCGGAGGGCCCGATCGCGTTGATCGCGACGATCGAGAGCCGCACCGCGTTGCCCGGTCCGTTGCCCGGTGTCGTGAGCGCACAGTTGACCGAGGTCGTGCACGACGTGGTCGAGAGCAGCGCGTCGGTCGCGACCGACGTCATCGCGACCTCGTAGCGCTCGATCGGCGAGTTGTTGAAGGCGCCCGGCGACCACGACAGCTTGAGCAGCCGGTCGCCGAACTCCGTGACCGCCAGCCCCGTCACGGCGTCGGGCACGTCCTGCACCGAGATCGTGATCGCGCCCCAGACGTACCGGTCGCTGTCCTGCGTCGCGTCGGCGACCTGGTACTGCAGGCTCGTGTCGACCGGCGCCGCCGAGTCGCTCACGGTGACGGTGAGCCGCGAGCGGTCGGCGCTCGGCGTGATCGTCACGCCGTCGGGCAGCGCGGCGCCGTCGAGCCCGCGGATGTCGACGACCTGCAGCGGCTGGCCGGGGAACGGGTTGTTCACCTCGTCGTTCGCGAGCACGTCGATCGTCGTCGTGCCGCCGCGCGGCGTGACCGCGGTGTCGGAGACGGGCTTCACGAGCGGCAGAGTCGACGGCACGACCTGCAGGCGGATGCGACCCGCGCGGCCCTGGTTGATGTCGTCGTTGACCGTGAGCGTGATGTCGGTCGTCGTGCCCTTCGCGACGCTGCTCGAGGCGCGCAGCACGAGCCGCTGGCCGTTGAGCTCGAAGCTGAAGCCCTCGGGCAGCGGCTCGATGACGGCGTACTCGAGCTCGTCGATGTCGTCGTAGGGGTAGTTGGTGAGCCGGACGAGGTCGAGCTCCTTCGTCTGCCCGGGCTCGAAGTCGACGACGCCGCCGATGAAGACCGGCGGCTGGTTCTCGCGCGGCTCGACGTCGATCGGCAGGGTCAGGATGGCGCGACGGCCGTCCGGATCGCCCGCGCTCGCGCCGTCGGTCACCTCGAACGTGATCGACGCCGGCCCGAAGTACTGGTCGGCCGAGGTGTAGACCAGGGTGTTCGCGTCGACGACGAGGTCGTCGCCGTTGGAGTGCGTCGCGCGCACGGTGCTCGAGTCGGTCAGGCGCACGCCCTGCCCGCGCAGGGTGATCACGTACTCGTCGAGATCGATCGTGAGCGGCTGCTCGCTCGCGACCCTGAGCAGCGGCGCCGTGCGGTCCAGCTGCGGGAGGGCGTCGTCGAAGCCGGGCACCCAGATGAAGGCGAACGAGCGGATCCCGTCGTCGTCGGGATGGGAGACCGAGAACGGGATGATCTGGCTCTCGTCGCCGACGACGACCCGGATGCGCTTGTCGGAGAGCAGCTCGGCCGTCGTCGTGAAACCGGGCAGCAGGGCGACGCCGAGGTCGCCGACCGCGCCGTCGGCGAAGAAGACGTTGTCGAGCACGTCGACGTTGACGGTCGTGCGGTCGACGACGTCGCTCGCGGAGAGCACCGTGTCCTGCGCGACCGGGTAGGACAGCGGGGCGTCGGGATCGACGCGCACCGTGACGAAGTTCTGGCTCGTGCCGCCGTACTCGTTCTGGATCGTGTAGATCACCGAGTACTCGCCGGGCTCGTCGGGCGGTGTGATGTCGAGCACGGCGTCCTCGACGATCTCGACCGTCGTGCCGTCGGTGGCGGTCGGCGCGGCCGACACGACGCGCAGCGGGCTGCCGTCGGGATCCGAATCGTTCGCGAGCACCTGCACGCTCACCGTGCGGTCCGGCCGCACCGAGACGGTGTCGGCGTTGGCGACCGGATTGCGCGCGCCGTCCAGACGCGGGCTGATGCCGACGCGCACGATGCCCTCGGCCCGCGCGCCGAGGCTGTCGACGAGCGCGTAGGTGAACTGGTCGGTGCCCGAGGAGTACTCCCCCGCCTCGAACTCGATGAACGTGGCCCCGGTGCCGAGCACGGCGCCCTTCTCGGGGTTGCTCGTGACTCCGATGAGCTGCACCGAGTCGCCGTCGGGGTCGACCCCGCTCAGCGGGATCTGGATGCGCACCGTCTCGCCCGCGAGCACGCGCGCGGTCACCCGGCGCGGCACGGGCGCGCTGTTGGTCGCGGCGTTCTCCTCGCGCACCGAGATGGTCACCCGGCCCTCGGCGCGCTGACCGGCGGACTCGATGCTGTACACCGCGACGTAGTTGCCCGCGGTCTCGGGCGCGAGGTAGCGCAGCCTGTCGCCCGACACGAAGAGCAGACCCGCACCGTCCGGGAGCTCCTCGGCGAGGTCGGGCAGGAGCGTGATCGGCTTCCCCTCGGGCTGCTCGTCGTTGTCGAGCACCGGGATGTCGACCACGTCGCCCACGCGCACGGTCGCGGTGTCGTCGACGGTGACGGGCGGCTGCAGCTGGGCCGGCTCGGGGATCTCGACGACCGTGATCGTGCCGACGGCATCCGCGAGGCCGTTGCTGATGCGATAGGTGACGTCGACGCTGCGCCCCTCGAGCGGCGCGGTGAGGGTGATGCGCACCTGGCGCTGATCGAGCACCTCGGCGCGCACGCCCGGCGTGTCGTCGGCGACCCCGGTGACGACGAGCACGCCGCCCGCGGGGTCGATGTCGGTCGTCGTCGGATCGATCGTGTCGCTCGACAGCGTCGTGATGAAGACCGTGCGCGGCACCGTGATCGGCCGGGTGTTCGCATCCGGGGGCGCGGCGACGTCGATGCGCACGAGCCCGGTCGCGGTCTGGTCGCCGTCCGTGACGGTGAACTCGACGTAGTGGGTGCGCACCTGATCGCTCAGGAAGGTGAACGTGCCCGCCTCGAAGCTCGGCTTGATCGTCGCGCCCGCGCGCTCCGGCACCGCGTTGAGGCGCAGCGGCCCGTTGCCGCCGCGCACGTGCGACATCGGTCGGATGGTGATCTCCTGGCCGGAGGTGGCGAGGGCGATCCAGGGCTCGATGACGATCGGCAGCTGGCCCGCGGGGCTCACCCCGATCGCGACGCTGCCCGTCGACTCCGCGACGCCGTCGGTCACGACGAGCGTCACCGACTTGAGGTCGCCGCCCTCGCCGGAGTCGGAGAAGACCACGACGCCGTCGGGCTTGTGGCTCACCTGGTCGGGCGAGGCCGTCGTCGCCGACGTCAGATAGAAGGCGTCGCCGTCGGGATCGACCCAGTCGCCGAGCACCTGCGTCGTCACGCGGCCGCCGGCCGCGACCTCCGTGCGGGTCGTGCGCATCTGCACGGGCGGCGAGTTCTCCGACTCGCCGCGCACGGTGACCGTGACCGTGGCCGTCGCGATGCCCCCGCGACCGTCGCTGATCGTGTAGCGGAAGCTCAGGGTGCCGCTCGCCTCTTCGGCGAGCGTGAGCTGCAGCTGCTGATTGCGCGTCACGAGGTCGAGGCGCCCGACGTCCTCCGGGATCGCGTCGACCTGAGCGATGACGAGCACGTCGGCGTTCGGGTCGTAGTCGTTCAGCAGCACGGGCAGCACGGTCGCGCGACCCGGTCGCGCGCCGCCCGCGGCGGCGCCCCCCCACGGGGGGGGGGGGGGCGCCAC
>JAEWKY010000111.1 GCA_023457615.1 Actinomycetes bacterium
TCGAGGCGATGAAGATGGAGCACGCGCTCGTCGCGCCCCACGCGGGCACGGTGAGCCTGCGCGTGCATCCCGGAGACCTCGTGCGACGCGACCAGGTGGTCGCCGTCGTCACACACGACCCCGACACCCGGAATCCCGAGACGCCTGGAGGCACGCCATGAAGTACGAGCTCACGCCCGAGCAGCAGGACCTCTACGACACCGTCTGCCGGTTCGCCGACGAGGTCGTCGCGCCCGCGGCGTACCAGTACGACACCGAGCGCCGCCTGCCGCTCGACATCATCGCGCAGATGGGCGACCTGGGCCTCTTCGGGCTGCCGTTCCCGACCGAGTACGGCGGTCAGGGCAGGTCGTACTTCGACCTCTGCCTCGCCGTCGAGGCCCTCGCCCGCGCCGACCAGAGCATCGCCGTGACGCTCGAGGCGGGGGTCGGGCTCGGCATCATGCCGATCTTCCGCCACGGCACCGAGGAGCAGAAGCGGCGCTGGCTGCCCGACCTGCTGAGCGGCCGGGCCCTCGCGGGCTTCGCGCTCACCGAGGCCGACGCGGGCTCCGACGCGGGCGCGACCCGCACGACCGCGGTGCTCGACGGCGACGAGTGGGTCATCAACGGCACGAAGCAGTTCATCACCAACTCCGGCACTCCGATCACGAGCGTCGTGACGATCACCGCGGTGACGGGCGAGGAGACCCTCCCCGACGGCACCGTCAAGAAGGAGCTCTCGACGATCCTCGTGCCGACGGGCACCCCGGGATTCACGGTCGAGGAGAGCTACGACAAGGTCGGCTGGCACACGTCCGACACGCATCCGCTCACGCTCGACGACGTGCGCGTGCCCGCGAGCAACCTCCTCGGTGAACGCGGCCGCGGCTACGCGAACTTCCTGCGGGCGCTCGACGAGGGCCGCATCGCCTTCGCCGGACTCGCGACCGGGGCCGCGCAGGGCTGCCTCGAGGAGGCGCTGCGCTACTCGCAGGAGCGCCACGTGTTCGGCCGCAACATCGGCGAGAACCAGCACATCGCGTTCAAGCTCGCGCGCATGCAGTCGCGTGCGCACCAGGCCCGTCTGTGCTGGCACGACGCGGCGCGCAAGCTGGATGCCGGGCGCCCGTTCAAGAGCGAGGCGTCGATCGCGAAGATGGTGAGCGGTGAGGCCGCGATGGACAACGCGCGCGACGCAACGCAGATCTTCGGCGGCTACGGCTTCCTCAACGAGAACGCTGTCGCCCGGCACTACCGCGACTCGAAGATCCTCGAGATCGGCGAGGGCACGACCGAGGTGCAGCTCATGATCATCTCGCGCGACCTCGGGCTCACCGCCTAGGGTCGGCGACATGCGCGACGTCGAGCAGCGGGGACTCTGGTTCGAGGAGTTCGAGGAGGGCGTGCGCTACCTGCACCGCCCGGGGCGCACCGTGACCGAGGCCGACAACGTGCTGTTCACGACCCTCACGATGAACACCCAGGGCCTGCACCTCGACGCGCACTGGTCGGCCGAGCAGCCCTTCGGCGAGCGCCTCGTCAACTCGATGTTCACGCTCGCGACGATCGTCGGGGCCTCGGTCACGCAGCTCACGCTCGGCACGATCGTGGCGAACCTCGGGTTCTCGGAGGTGGCGTTCCCGGCGCCGCTCAAGCACGGCGACACCCTGTACTCCGAGACGACGGTGCTGTCGAAGCGCCTCTCGTCGTCGCGCCCCGGGCAGGGCGTCGTCGAGCTCGAGCACGTCGGACGCAACCAGCACGGCGCCGTGGTCGCACGTGCCGTGCGGTCGACGCTCGTCTGGACCGAGGGCGGGCGCCCATGACCTTCGAGCTCGGGCCCGCCCTCCTGTTCTGCCCCGCCGACCGCTCCGACCGGTATGCGAAAGCGCTCGACCGGGCGGACGCCGTGATCCTCGACCTCGAGGATGCCGTCGCGCCGTCCGCGCGCACGGCGGCCCGCGCGGCACTCGCCGCCACCCCGCTCGACCCCGCCCGCGTCATCGTGCGCGTCAACCCGCCGTCGACGCCCGACTTCGCGCCCGACCTCGACGCGGTGCGCGCCGCCGGGTACGACACCGTCATGGTCGCGAAGGCCGACGCCGCGATGCCGCCGCTCCCCGGGCTGCGCGTCGTCGCGCTGTGCGAGACCGCTGGCGGCGTGGTCGATGCCCCCGCTCTGGCCCGCCGCGACGAGGTCGTCGCCCTCATGTGGGGCGCCGAGGACCTCGTCGCCTCGCTCGGCGGCACCTCCTCGCGCGACGCCTCGGGGCGGTACCGGGATGTCGTGCGCACGGCGAGGTCGCAGGTGCTGCTCGCCGCCCGGGCGGCGGGGATGGCGGCGATCGACGCGGTGCACCTCGCGATCGCCGACCTCGACGGACTGCGCGACGAGGCCGAGGATGCCGTCGCCTCCGGGTTCACGGCGACCGCGTGCATCCACCCCTCCCACGTGCCCGTCATCCGTGCGGCCTACCGACCGTCGGAGGAACAGCTCGCCCGCGCTCGCCGCATCCTCGACGCCGCCGCCACCCAGGCCGGAGTCTTCCGCCTCGACGACCAGATGGTCGACGGCCCCGTGCTCCGCCACGCCGAGGCCGTGCTGCGTCGAGCCACCTGAGTATCGATGCTGTTGTGCGTTTCTCCGGAGCTCGGGTTCGTTTCTCCGGAGGTTCGGCGGCGGTCGCCCGGAATCTCGGGCGTCCGGCGGGCGGCTGGTGGGAAAGCTCCGGAAAAACGAACATCGGCCGAGTGGCGTAGCGAGATTGTTAGACAATCGGCTAGATTGTCCGACAATGTCACTCTCTGCTGCGACCGTGCCCGACGTGATCGTCGAGACGCTGCGCGCGCGCATCATCGACCAGGTCGAGGCGCCCGGGGCCGCGATCACCGAGTCGGCGGTCGCCCTGCGCTTCGGCGTCGCCCGACCGACCGCGCGCCTCGCGATCGAACGCCTCGTCGCCGACGGGCTCCTCCGCCGGGAGGCGCACCGCGCGGCCCGCGTTCCCGAGCTGACCCGCGACGACATCGTCGATCTGTTCGCGACCCGGCAACTCCTCGAGTCGGCCGCCCTCGGGTCGCTCGCGACCGCCGGCACCATCCCGGCCGACGCCCTCGCGGCGCACCGGACCCTGCTCGAGGCCGCACGTCTCGACGGCGCCTTCGCCGCGACCGACGCCGACTTCCACCGCTCGCTCGTCGCCGGCCAGTCGAGCCCGCGACTCGCCCGCCTGCACGCGAGCCTCATGGGCGAGATCGAGCTCTGCATCGGCCAGGTGCAGGCCCACCATCTCGTCGGCGTCGCGGACGTCGCCGCCCAGCACCAGGGCATCCTCGACGCCGTCACTGCGGGGGATGCCGACCGCGCGGCCGCGCTCGCCGCCGACCACGTCGACCAAACGCGCATCGCGCTGCTCGCCCACTACGACGCCACCCACTGACTCGAGAGAACCGTGAAGAACCCCCTGAAGCAGACCCGTCAGGTGCCGAGCCCGACCCAGATCTTCGAGCTGCTGAAGTTCAAGAAGCCCAACTTCGACGCGACCGATCGGAGGCTGCAGGCGGCGCTGACGATCGCCGACCTCCGCCTTATCGCGCAGCGCCGCACCCCGAAAGCCGCGTTCGACTACACCGACGGTGCCGCGGAGGGCGAGCTGTCGCTCGCTCGCGCCCGTCAGGCGTTCGAGGACGTCGAGTTCTCCCCCTCGATCCTGCGCTCCGCCGCGTCGGTCGACACGTCGACGACGATCCTCGGCGGGCGAGCGTCGATGCCGCTCGCGATCGCGCCCACCGGGTTCACGCGGCTCATGCAGACGCAGGGCGAGCTCGCCGGGGCGTCCGCGGCGGGGGCGGCGGGCATCCCGTTCACCCTGTCGACGCTCGGCACGACCTCGATCGAGGACGTGAAGGCGGCGAACCCCGACGGGCGCAACTGGTTCCAGCTCTACGTCATGCGCGACCGCTCGATCTCCTATGGGCTCGTCGAGCGCGCCGCGGCGGCGGGCTTCGACACCCTGCAGTTCACGGTCGACACCCCGGTCGCGGGAGCCCGGCTGCGCGACAAGCGCAACGGCTTCAGCATCCCGCCGGCGCTCACCCTGGGCACGATCGTCAACGCGATCCCGCGCCCGTGGTGGTGGTGGGACTTCCTCACCACCCCGAAGCTCGAGTTCGCGTCGCTCACGACGACCGGCGGCACGGTCGGCGAGCTGCTCGATGCGGCGATGGACCCGACCATCTCCTACGACGACCTCGCCGTCATCCGCGCGATGTGGCCCGGCAAGATCGTCATCAAGGGCGTGCAGAACGTGGCCGACTCGAAGACCCTCGCGGGGCTGGGGGTGGATGGCATCATCCTGTCGAACCACGGCGGCCGCCAGCTCGACCGCGCGCCGATCCCGTTCCACCTGCTGCCCGAGGTCGCCCGCGAGGTCGGCGGGGACGTCGAGATCGGGATCGACACGGGCATCATGTCCGGCGCCGACATCGTGGCCTCCGTCGCCCTAGGCGCGAGGTACACGATGATCGGCCGTGCCTACCTCTACGGCCTCATGGCCGGCGGGAGGCGCGGGGTCGACCGCGCGCTCGAGATCCTGCGCGGCGAGCTCGTGCGCACGATGACCCTGCTCGGCGTCGCCTCCCTCGACGAGCTGAACCCGTCGCACGTGACGCAGCTCGAGCGCCTCACCCCCCGCGCCCGCCCGTAGCCCCGCGACCTCCCGCGGCGGCCGTGTGGTGGTGGCCGCCGCGGGATCCCTGCTATTTGCCCGAAATGGCCCCTTCGTCCTGCGTGAAGGGGCCATTTCGGGCAAATAGCCGGAGACTGGACGAGTGACCCGCGACCACGTGATCGTCCTGCCCGGCGGGGGTTACACCCGCATCTCCGACAACGAGTCGACGACGATCGTCGCGTGGCTCGAGTCGCTCGGGCTGTCGGCGTCGTACTTCGCGTACCCGGTGAACACGCGCCATCCGGCGGTGCTGGATGCCGTGCGCGGCGAGATCCGCCGGGTGCGGGCCGCGGGGGTCGACAGGGTCGCGCTCGTCGGCTTCTCGGCCGGCGGGCACGCCGCGGGGCATGCGGCCCTCGCTCCCGGCGCCGCGCCCGACGAGCGCGTCGACCTCGTGCTGCTGAGCTACCCCGTCGTGTCGATGATGCTGCCGACGCACCAGGTGTCGCGCGAGACGCTGCTCGGCCC
>JAEWKY010000112.1 GCA_023457615.1 Actinomycetes bacterium
AGCCCCGCGAGCCCCGCGCGCACGGACGACTGACGGGAGTCGCCGCCGACGACCACCGACACGGAGCCGTCCGCGGCGCCCGCGACCCGGCGGGCGATCGCGCGCGCGGCGTCGAGGCGCGCCTCGGGCGCGACGATCACGACCTGTGCGGGCTCGGCGGAGTCGAACACACCGCGCAGCGCGTGCTCGAGGATCGGGACGCCGCGCAGCTCGACGAACGCCTTGGGGTCGGGATGCCCGAGGCGGGTGCCGCTGCCCGCGGCGACGACGACGATCCCGAGATCCGGCACGTCAGACCCTCTCGTCTCGGAGACGGTCGCCCGGACGCGGGCGACTCAGGACGCCAGCACCTCGTCGAGGACGGTCGAGGCCTTCTCCTCGTCGGTCTTCTCGGCGAGCGCGAGCTCGGAGATGAGGATCTGGCGGGCCTTCGCGAGCATCCGCTTCTCCCCGGCCGAGAGGCCGCGGTCCTGGTCGCGGCGCCACAGGTCGCGCACGACCTCGGAGACCTTGATGACGTCGCCCGAGGCGAGCTTCTCGAGGTTCGCCTTGTAGCGGCGGCTCCAGTTGGTGGGCTCCTCGGTGAACGGGGCGCGCAGCACCTCGAACACGCGGTCGAGGCCCTCCTTGCCGATCACGTCGCGCACGCCGACGAGATCGACGTTGTCGGCCGGCACCTCGATGGTCAGATCGCCCTGGGTGACGTTGAGCTTCAGGTACAGCTTCTCTTCGCCTCGGATCACCCGGTTCTTGACCTCGATGATGGTGGCGGCGCCATGGTGGGGGTAAACGACGGTTTCGCCGACCTCGAAGAGCATGGAGTTGTTCCTTCCGCAGACTTGCCAGTTTACCACGGCGGCCCCCGGTCGAGTCGGCCCGAGTCGGCCCGCCCGCGCGACCGCCGCTAGGCTGAGACGACACGTGTCCGTCTCCACCGGAAGGCCCCCAGTGAAGCTTCGTACCTGGGCATCCCTCGCCGGCGCCCTGACTCTCGTCGGCGCCCTCGCCGGCTGCAGCCTGTTCGCGACGCACCAGACGCTGCACCCCTATGACGCGAGCGACGGCGTGAGCGTCACCGTGGGCGACGTGCGGCTGCTCAACGTGCTCGTCTTCACCGAGGACGGCGAGGACGGCAACCTCACGGGTGCTGCGGTCAACTCGGGCGACCGCGACGTCGACCTCGTGATCCAGTACGAGTCGGACGGCGAGAAGGTCGACGTCGAGCTCGAGGTCCCGGCCCGGTCGACGCTCCACTTCGGCGCGGGCGAGGAGGGCCAGCTGTTCCTGCCCGCGATCGACACCGCCGCCGGATCGCTCCTGAAGCTCTACTTCCAGTACGGCGACGTGCAGGGCAAGCAGGCCACCGTGCCCGTGCTCGACGATCGCCTTCCGGAGTACGAGGGGCTGCTCCCGACGCCGACCCCCACCCCCACCCCGGAGGTCACCGGCACCCCGGAGCCGACGGAGACGCCCGCCCCGTGAGGCGGCGCGGGCCTCACGGCTCGAAGCGGTAGCCGAGGCCGCGCACGGTGACGAGCGCCTTCGGATCGGACGGGTCGTCCTCGATCTTCGAGCGGATGCGCTTGATGTGCACGTCGAGGGTCTTGGTGTCGCCGAAATAGTCGGACCCCCACACCCGGTCGATGAGCTGGCCGCGGGTGAGCACGCGGCCCGCGTTGCGCATGAGCAGCTCGAGCAGCTCGAACTCCTTGAGCGGCATGGCGACCTCCGCGCCGCGCACCGAGACCGCGTGGCGCTCGGTGTCCATCCGCACCGCGCCGGCCTCGACGACGCCGTGATCGTCGTCGCCGATCTCCGTGTGACGGCGCAGCACGGCGCGGATGCGCGCGAGCAGCTCGCGGGTCGAGTACGGCTTCGTGACGTAGTCGTCGGCGCCGAGCTCGAGCCCGACGACGATGTCGACCTCGCTGTCCTTCGCGGTGAGCATGATGATCGGCACCGCGGAGCGCGTCCGCAGCTCGCGGCACACCTCGGTGCCCGGGAGCCCCGGAAGCATGAGGTCGAGCAGCACGAGATCGGCGCCCGTGCGATCGAACGCCGCGAGAGCCGCCCGGCCGTCGTCGGCGACCTCCGTCTCGTAGCCCTCCCGGCGCAGGAGGAACGAGAGCGGCTCCGAGAGGGAGGGCTCGTCTTCGACGATGAGGATGCGCGTCACGGGGTGGCTCCCAGGTTGGTCGGGGCGAATCGGGGTCCGGCGGGGCCGCGCACGGCCTCGGGCAGGCGGATGGTGAACGTCGAGCCGCTGCCCGGGTGCGACCACACGCGCACGTCGCCGCCGTGGTTCTGCACGACGTGCTTGACGATCGCGAGGCCGAGGCCCGTGCCACCGGTGTTGCGGCTGCGGGCGGCGTCGACGCGGAAGAAGCGCTCGAACACCCGGTCGCGCTCGGCCTCCGGGATGCCGACGCCCTGGTCGGTGACGGCGATCTCGACGACGCCGTCGGCGTGGCTCACGCCGATCCCGACGCGGGAGTTGTCGGGCGAGTACTGGATGGCGTTCGAGACGAGGTTGTGCACGGCGGTGACGAGCAGGGCCTCGTCTCCGAACACCTCCGAGCCGGCGTCGCCGCCCGTGACGAGCGCGATGCGGTGCTTCTCGGCGGCGACGCGGTTGCGGTCGACGGCCTGGTTGATCACGGCGTCGATGTCGACCAGGGTGGCGTCGTGCAGCGGGTCCCCCGCCTGCAGCCGGCTCAGCTCGATGATCTCGTGCGTGATGCGGGCGAGGCGCTCGGCCTCGATCGTGAGCCGCTTGGCGAAGCGCTTGACCTCGTCCGGCTCCTTCGCCGCCGACTCGAGCGCCTCGGCGAGCAGGGTCACGGCGCCGATCGGCGTCTTGAGCTCGTGGCTCACGTTGGCGACGAAGTCGCGGCGCACCTCCTCGAGCCGGTACGACTCGGTGCGGTCGTCGGCGAGCACGAGCACGAAGCGCGTGCCGAGCCGGGCCACGCGCACGAACACGTGGATGCTGGCCTCGCCGAACGGCCCGCGGGCGAGGTGCAGCTCGCGCGCGATCGGCTCCCCGTCGCGCCGCACCTTGTCGACGAGGGCGACGAGCTCGGGGTGCACGAGCGTCTGATTCCAGACCAGGCCGAACGCGAGCGCCCCCGTCGACGCCTTGAGCACGTTGTTCGACGCGTCGAGCACGACCCCGGCGGACTCGAGCGACTCGATGACCTCGTCGGCTCCCTCGGGCACCACCGGGGTGACCACGGCGACGGCGCGCTGGCCGCGGCGATGCGCGGCCACGAGGGCGGCGACGGAACCGGCGCCGAGCGCGAATCCGAACACGATCGCGACCGGCACGAGCCAGGCCAGGTCCATGCGACTAGATTAGGGCGCACCGCGAGGGCCCCCCGGGCCGGGTTCCCGGGATTCCGGGGCACGGCCGTGCAATGTTCAGGGTGTCGACACCGCCCGTTAACCTGGGGCGGGCAGCGTGGCCCGCGGCGAGGCCGTTCGAGCCTGCCGACGTTGAAGTGAGAGGACGTGCGTCATGCGCGAGGTGTTCCAGCAGGAGCTGCGAGAGGTGCAGGACCGCCTGGTGGAGATCTCGTCCCTCGTGGCGGAGTCCATCGAGAAGGCGACCCAGGCGTTCAACGAGTCGAACGTGACCCTCGCGGAGACGGTCATCGCGGAGGACTCGCGCATCGACGCGGCGACGCTCGAGCTCGACGAGCTCGCCATCCAGATCCTCGCCCGGCAGCAGCCCGTCGCGCGCGACCTGCGCATCGTCGTGAGCGCGCTCCGCGTGAGCGCGTCGCTCGAGCGCATGGGCGACATGTCGGAGCACATCGCGCAGCTCGCGCGCTACCGCTTCCCCGAGAAGGTCGTGCCGAAGAAGCTCCGCCCGACGTTCGTCGAGATGGGCCGGCTCGACGTCGAGATCGCGCGCATGCTCACCGAGCTGCTGCGCACCCAGGACACCGGGATCGCCGAGGCGATCCGCAACGAGGACGACAAGGTCGACGCCCTCCACCTCTCCGTCTTCGACACCGTGCTCGGCGAGAGCTGGAAGGGCGAGGCGGTCGACACCGTCGACGCGACCCTCGCCTCGCGCTATCACGAGCGCTTCGCCGCCCACGCGGTGTCGATCGCGAAGAAGGTGCTCTACCTCGCGACCGGCGACTGGACGCCGGCGGACTGACGCCCGGCACGCCGACGACGCACGGGGGCCGCCCCCGCGGGGGGGGCGGGGGGGGGGGGG
>JAEWKY010000113.1 GCA_023457615.1 Actinomycetes bacterium
GCCGAGCGCACGGCCGCGGCGGCCGCGCGCACGACGGCGGCCCGGTGCCCGAACGGTTCGTGAGGCCAGCGCGTCACTTCGGGCTCGGCACCCGGCGGCGGCGCGTCGGTGGCGGATGTTTCGGGCAGCGGGGCGATAACCCCCGCATCCGCGAGCTCACGCAGGAAGCGACTCGGCGTGCGGGGTCGGGTCTGGCCGCCCCAGAAGGATCCCGACACGAGCAGGTGGTCGCGGGCGCGGGTGACGGCGACGTACGCCAGCCGGCGCTCCTCGGCGCGGTAGTGGTCGGCGACCTCGTCGCGGAAGCGCTTCACCTCGTCGGAGAAGTCCTTGCGGGAGGCGACCTCGTCGAGTCGGAAACGCGGCAGGTGGGCGGCATCACCACGCTCCGGCCACGGGAAGCGGCCGAACGCGAGCCATCCGCCGTACCCCTCCACCGGGCGGGCCGGCAGCTCGTCTTCCACGAAGCGCGGCACCGCCACCGCATCCCACTCGAGGCCCTTCGAGCCGTGCACGGTGAGCACCTGCACGGTTCCCGGCTCGGGGTCTTCGGGGCGGGGGGTGAGGTCTTCCCGCTGCTCGGCCTCCTTCAGCCAGGCGAGGAAGCCGCCGAGGCTCGCCGTCTCGGCGATCGACAGGTACCCCGAGAGGGCGTCGAGCAGGGCGTCGAGGTTCGCCTCGCCTGCGGTTCTCGTCTCGTTGGCGGCGATCTCGAGGTCGAGGCGCAGTTCGTGGGCGACCAGCACGATCAGCTCGGGCAGTTCGAGCCCGGCGCGCGCCCGCAGGTGCTCGAAGAGCCGCGACGCGTCGCGCAGACGCGTGAGCCCCTCCGCGCTGAACGCGGCAAGGGCGCGGTGCGTCTCGGGTACCCGCCCCACGAACTCGAGCGCGTCGACGATCGACCCGCCCTCGCCGTCGGCGACCGAGTCGCGCATCCGCTGCTGCACGTCGTCCGACAGGATGCCGCTCTCGGCCGCGTCGTGGCGCGCGAGCCAGCCCGACACCTCCCGCAGCGCGTCGAGATCGGCGACGCCGATACGCCACCGTGCACCCGCCAGCAGGCGCACCAGCTCGAGCCCCGCATCCGGGCTGTCGAGCACGCGCAGGGCGCTCACCAGGTCGGCGATCTCCGGCTCGGCGAGCAGACCGCCGACCCCGAGCACGTGGTACGGCACCCCCAGCTCGCGGAGGGCATCGAGGAAGTACGGCTGCGTCTTGCGCGCGCGCATCAGGAGTGCGGCGGTGCCCTTCTGGCCCGTGCGCGCCTCAATGTCGGCGAGCCGGTCGCGCAGCCACCTGGCCGCCTGAGCGGCCTCCTCGGCGACCGTCTCGGGGAAGACGCTGTCGACTGGCACGGCGCTCGCACCGGGCCGCGCCGTCAGAGTGGGCACGGGGATCGAGGTCACTCCGCCCGCGACGAGGGTGTTCGCCGCGTCGAGCACGCGCTCACCGTTGCGCCAGCTGGTGGCGAGCGTGAAGTCGCGAGCGGGAGCGCCGTCGCTGGCGCGGAACCGGTCGCGGAACTCGCCCAGGTTCGCGGCGCTCGCCCCACGCCAGCCGTAGATCGACTGGTTCGGGTCGCCGACAGCCGTCACCGGCGTTCCCGCGAACAGCCGCCCCAGCAGCTCGGTCTGCACGACCGACGTGTCTTGGTATTCGTCGAGCAGCACCACCCGGAACCGCGCGCGCAGCTCCTCCCCCGCATCCGGGCGCTTCTCGACCGCCCGCAGCGCCAGCACCACCTGGTCGGCGTAGTCGACGGCACCGCGCGCACGCTTGGCCGCGTCGTACTCGGCAGCCAAGTCGACCAGCACCTCCAGCTGTGCGAGGTCGTCGATCTGCCCCAGCACCGCGTCGAACGTGCCGCGGTTCGACCCGATCGGCAGTTCGCGCATCGCCGCGAAGCGGTGGCCCAGTTCGCGCACTCGCTCGGGGTCGGCCGCGTTGTCGGCCAGCCCCGCCGCGATGCGGATGGTGGCCTCGACGACCGCGTCGAGGCGCTTGTCGAGCAGCTCGAGCCGCGGGTCGACGCTGCGGATCACCACCGAGCGCGCCAACTGCCACGCGGCCGCCTCGCCCAGCACCACACCGTCGCCGTCGCGGCCCAGCACGAGCGCGTTGTCGCGGAACACGGCACTCGCGAACGAGTTGTAGGTGGAGATCTCGGGGGCGTCGAACAGGTCGTGCCCGTCGGGGGTGAGTCCCGCCTCGTGCAGCTCGGCGAGACGTTCGCGGATGCGCTCCGCAAGTTCTCCGGCCGCCTTGCGCGTGAACGTGAGGCCCAGCACCTCGGCAGGCGCGACGTGCCCGTTGGCGACGAGCCACAGAACACGGTTCGCCATCGTCTCGGTCTTGCCGGATCCGGCCCCCGCCACCACGAGCGCCGGCTCGCTCGGATCGGCCTCGATCACGGCGGTCTGCTCGGCGGTCGGGTAGCGCACGCGCGCATCCCCGCTACGGCGTCCGCGCACCTCGGCGAGAGCCTCGGCGATACGGGCTGCGTCAGTCATGCGTCACCTCCGGAACCCGCGGCAGCATCGCATCCGGATCGGGGCGCGGACCGTAGGCGACCGGCTCGAGCGGACCCTCGAACTCGGCCGCCGCCATCACGGCGGCCGCCGCGATCACGCGGGCGCGGAAGTCGTCGAGCGCCTCCGCATCGAGGGTGGCCTGCACAGCCTCGCGGTAGAGCTTGCCGCCCACACCCTCTTTCACGAACACGAGCTTCGCGCCGCCCCCGGCATGGTCTCCGTGCGGCGCGAGGAACTCGTCGAGCACGCCCTCGCGGTAGGCGAGCTGGTAGATGCCGAGCTGCGGATGCCCCGCGATCTCGGCCGGCGAGGTGACAGGGCGCCCCGTCTTCAGGTCGACGATCACCACGTCGCCTCCGGGCGCCAACTCGACGCGGTCGATCGATCCGCTCACCAGCACGTCGTCGCCCAGCGGGAAACGGAACCGGCTCTCGGCGCCCACGAGCGTCTTGCCTTCGCGGGCGAAGTCGCCCAGATACTCCGAGAGTCCCCGGATGAGGCCCAGTGTCGCCCGGCGCTGATACTCGGCGAGCCAGGCCGCCTCGAACGGCAGCTCGGGCCAACGCTGCTCCACCCTCGCCCACAGCGCGGCGACGTCGGGACTCTCGGCCGTCTCCATCGCCCAGTGGACGATCGTGCCGACGCTCATCGCGATCGACGATCCGGATGCGGCGAGCCGGCCGATCGCCCAGTCGAGCGGCGACTCCTCCACGTTCGACAGTTGCGACGGCGACACCCGCACGGGCTCGTCCGCGAACAGCGGCCGGTCGGTCGACGGCTCGACGAGCCCCAGCCATTCGTCGGGAGACGCCCCGGCGACGCCCTCGGCGGCGAAGCGGGCGAGAGTCGCCGCCGCACCGGCGCGGTCGCGTCCGCGCTCGCCCGCCGGGCGGTCGGTGGCCGTGAGCTCGTGCCGCAGCCGGCCCGTCAGGCCACGCAGCGTGAGAGGCGCGATCATGCGGCCGCCCACCGCCGACGGCACCTCGGGCGCGAGCGAGAACAGCACGCTGCGGGTCTCGTCGTCGTTGTCGACCGCCGCCAGCACGACCCGTTCCGAGGCGCGCGACACCGCGAGCGCGAACATGCGCAGCTCGTCGTCGAGCACCAGCTTGCGCTCGTCGATCGTGCCCGCGTCGCGGCCCTCGAGTGTGCGCGCGAGCCGCTGGGGCGCGAGCAACGAGCCACGGGGCCGCAGGTTCGGCCAGCCGCCGTCCTGCAGCGATGCGACCACGACCGTGCGGAACTCCAAGCCCACCAGGGCGGACGGCGTGGCGACGAGCACCGCGTCGTCGGCGCGCGGCGGCGCGAGCAGATCGTCGGCGATGTCGGAGTCGAGCACGTGCTCGAGGAACTCGAGCGCCCCCTCACCGGGACGCTGCTCGACGTAGCGCTTCGCCGCGGCGAACAGCGCCACCACCCCGTCGAGGTCACGGTTCGCCTCGGCCGCCTCGATCCCCGAGCCGAGCGCCTGGCGGCGCCACCGCTCGGCGACTCCACTGCGCTCCCACGCGGTCCACAGCAGCTCCTCGACGGTCGCCTCACCCGCCATGCCCCGCAGCACCGCGAGCGTTTCGGCGAGTTTCGCCGCGCGTCGCGCCGCGCGGCCCTCGATCGTCGCGAGTCGACCGGGCTCCGCGAGCGCCTCAGCGACCAGCTCGGCACCCGGGCGCGACCCGCCCCCCGCGAGCTCCTCATGCCGCAGCGCCAGCCGGAGGCGGCGCAGCGCGAGCGGGTCGAGGCCGCCGAACGGGCCCGTCAGCACCTCCGCCGCGGTCAGCGGGTCGAGCGCGCGGCGGCCGATGCCCACCTCGACGAGCGCGAGCAGCGCACGCGGCGCCGGGTCATCGCGCAACGGCGTTCCGCGGCCGGCCGTGCGGGTCGGCACCTCGGCGCGCGCGAGTGCACGCGCCAGTTCGGGGATCTGAGCCCCCGACCGCGCCACCACCACGAGCTCCGACCATCGCGCCCCGTGCAGAAGGTGCTCCTCGCGCAGCACGCGGGCGATGCCTGCCGCCTGGCGCGACGGCGTGGTCGTGAGGATCGTCGAGACGGCGGGGCGCTCCGGATCGCTCTGCCCCTCGACCTCCGGCGCTGCGGCGCGGCGCTGCGGACCCGCCGCCGCCGCACCGATGCGCTCCACGGTGCGCGACACGAGCGCACGCAGCTCGGGGCCGCCCCGGTGAACGGTCTCGAGAACCAGGCGCGCGCCCGCGGTGATGCCGAGCGAGGAGGCGAACCGGCCCACCGCGTCCGCCTCGCCGCCGCGGAAGGCGTTCGCCGCCACATCCGGGTCGCCGAAGGCGATCACCGCGACCCCGCGCTCGACGAGCGCGCGCAACACCGCCATGGTCGACTCGGTCGCCTCCTGCAGGTCGTCGACGGCGACGAGGCGTAGCCGCTCGACGCGCTCGCCCGCCGTGCCGTCGTGGATGGCCTGCACCGCGAAGCGCACGAACTCGGCGGCGTCGAACTGGTCGGGGCGGTTCTGCGCCTGAAGCACCTGATACTCGGCGATGAACCGCGCCGCGGCCGCCCAGTCGGGCCGGTCGGCGTCGCGCGCGATCGCCGCGAGGCGCCCGGCGTCGACGCCGTACTCGGTGGCGCGCGCCATCAGTTCACGCAGCTCGCCGCGGAAACCGCGCAGCTCGCGCACCTCCGGCGTCAGCGGCTCGGGCCAGGCGGGTCCGGTGCCGTCTGCCAGGTGGCCGGCGAGGATCGCGGCGATGTCGGCGT
Organism: Actinomycetes bacterium; assembly: GCA_023457615.1. GTDB lineage: Bacteria > Actinomycetota > Actinomycetes > Actinomycetales > Microbacteriaceae > Pseudolysinimonas_A. Next base: position 5,265 of record JAEWKY010000113.1, read on the forward strand.
CTTGTTCCGTTCCGGTGAGCAGCCGGGGAACGGGCTGCCCGGCCGCCCGGGCGGCGGCTCCGACCACCTCGAACGCGAGAGATGCCACCGTGCGGGCCAACGGACCGTCGGTGGGAGTACCCAGCCGCCGCGCGACGCGGTCACGCAGCCGCGTCGCGGCCGCACGGGAGGGGGCGAGCACCAGCAGTTGCTCGGGCGCGAGACCCCGGGCCACCCGGTCGGCGACGAGCTCGACGATCGTGGTGGTCTTGCCGGTTCCCGGGGCGCCGAGCACCGCGGCGGATGCGTCATCGGGCAGCGCCAGCACGGCCCGCTGCGACGCGTCGAGTTCGACCGTGCCGGACGACTCGACGGCGTCGACGACGAAGCGGGCACCGGGCATGCCGCCACAGTATCGGGCGGCTGCGACACCCGTCCCGCCGACGAACGCGGCGCCGGTTCCGCCCACAGTGAACCGCCCCGGCGCGCCCCGCGGCATCCTCTACGCTCGACCTCGTGGACATTCGCATCGGTATCGCCAACACCGCCCGCGAGCTCTCCTTCGAGAGCGCGCAGACC
>JAEWKY010000114.1 GCA_023457615.1 Actinomycetes bacterium
GGGACCCCTACCCCGATTGACTCGCGGAACGCGCCGGACGCCCTCCGCAGTCGCCTCGCTCCGGCTCAGACCGCGTCGGCGATCGCGCGGCCCGCGGTGCGGCCGCTGAAGAGGCAGCCACCCAGGAAGGTGCCCTCGAGGGAGCGGTAGCCGTGCACGCCGCCGCCGCCGAAGCCGGCGACCTCGCCCGCCGCGTACAACCCGGGGATCGGCGCGCCCTTCGCGTCGAGGGCGCGGGCCGACAGGTCGGTCTGGATGCCGCCGAGGGTCTTGCGGGTGAGCACGTGGAGCTTCACCGCGATGAGCGGGCCGTGCGAGGGATCGAGGAACTTGTGCGGCTTGGCGACGCGGATGAGCTTGTCGCCGCGATACTTGCGCGCCCCGCGCAGGGCGGTGATCTGCGCATCCTTCGTGAACGCGTTGTCGAGCTCGCGGTCGCGCGCCTCGATCTCGTACTTCATCTCCTGGACGTCGATCTCGACGTCGGGGGAGAGGTTCCTCATCCCCGCGAAGAGCTCGTCGAGCGAGTTCGCGACGACGAAGTCGGGACCCTTCGCCTTGAACGCCTCGACGGGCTCGGTCGCGCCCTTGCCGAGGCGCTGCTTGGCGAGCTCGCGCACGCTCCTGCCGGTGAGGTCGGGGTTCTGCTCCGAACCGGAGAGGGCGAACTCCTTCTCGATGACGCTCTGGGTGAGCACGAACCAGGAGTGGTCGTGACCGGTCGAGCGGAGGTGCTCGAGCGTGCCGAGGGTGTCGAATCCCGGGAACAGCGGCACGGGCAGGCGGCGCCCCGTCGCGTCGAACCAGAGGCTCGACGGGCCGGGCAGGATGCGGATGCCGTGGCGCTCCCACACGGGGGTGTGGTTCTCGATGCCCTCGACGTAGTGCCACATCCGGTCGGAGTTGACGAGGCGCGCGCCGGCCGCCTCGGCGATCTCGAGCCCGCGGCCGTCGACGTGCGCGGGTACGCCGCTCAGCATCGAGTCGGGTGCCGTGCCCAGCCACGACGGCCAGAACTTGCGCACGAGATCGTGATTGCCGCCGATGCCGCCGCTCGTGACGAGCACCGCGGCCGCCTCGAGCGCGAACTCGCCGACGACCTCGCGCGACGACGCCTCGCCGCGCGCGGCCGACGACGGCTCGAGGATGCTGCCCGAGGCGCCCGTGACCTTCCCGCCGGAGAGGGTGAGGGCATCCACGCGGTGCCGGAAGCGCAGGTCGACGAGACCCTTCTCCACGCCGTCGCGCACGGTGCGGATGAACGGCTCGAGGATGCCCGGGCCCGTGCCCCACGTGATGTGGAACCGCGGCACGGAGTTGCCGTGACCGGTCGCCGTGTAGCCGCCGCGCTCGGCCCAGCCGACGACGGGGAAGAACTTCACGCCCTTCGCGGCGAGCCACGACCGCTTCTCGCCCGCGGCGAAGGCGAGGTAGGCCTCCGCCCACTGCCGGCCCCAGAGGTCTTCGTCCTCGCGGTCGAACTCGGCGCTCGCGAACCAGTCCTGTCGGGCGAGGTCGTGCGAGTCCTTCACGCCCATGCGGCGCTGCTCGGGAGAGTCGACGAGGAAGAGCCCGCCGAACGACCAGAAGGCCTGCCCGCCGAGACTCGCCTCGGGCTCCTGCTCGAGCAGGATGACCCGCTTCCCGGCCTCCACGAGCTCGGCCGTCGCGACGAGCCCCGCGAGCCCGGCTCCGATCACCACGACGTCGGCGTGTGCGGTCATGTCGTCTGCGCCCCTTCCCTGAACTCCGAGGCTAACCGCTGTGCCCCGTTCGGGTGTCATCCGAGAGGACGACACCCGGCATGTCACTGCTCGTGCGTGTTGACCATCGCCCGCGCGGCGCGCTCGAGGTAGTCCCAGAGCATGTTCTCGTGCAGCGGCGCGAGCCCGAGGCCGTCGACGGCGGCGCGCATGTGGAGCAGCCAGCGGTCGCGGGCCTCCGGGTTGACCTTGAACGGCGCGTGGCGGATGCGCAGCCGCGGGTGGCCGCGCTCCTCGCTGTAGGTGCCCGGCCCGCCCCAGTACTGCTCGAGGAACCCGGTGAGCCGCTGGATCGCGCCCTCGAGGTCGTCCTCCGGGTACATCGGCCAGAGCACGTCGTCGGTGCGCACGCCGACGTAGAAGTCGCGCACGAGCTTCTCGAACGTCTCACGGCCGCCGACCTCGCGCCAGAAGTTCGATCCGACCGGCTCTCCGCCGGGTCCGCTGCGGATCATGAAGGTGTTCATCGGCGGCCTCCGGACGGCGGGGGAGCGGATCGGGTCTGCGGCGGCTTCGCCCCCGTCGCGGGCGAGCCCTTGACCATCCCGGGGATCACGGGGGTGTCGCTCGAGCCTCCGCTCGACGCGCCCTGGACGACGCCTCCGGCGGTGAGGAGCGACGGCAGCCGCATCCCGAGCTCGTCGAGCGCCTTGCGGAGCCGTCCGCGCAGCTCGCGGGCCACCTCGTCCTTCGAGCCGGTGCGCGTCTTCACGACGAGACGCAGCACGGTGGCCTCGGCCGAGATCGACTCGATGCCCCAGATCTCGGGCTTCTCGATCATGAGCCGCTTCCAGCGGCCGTCCTCGCGCATCCGGAGCGCGGTGTCGAGGAGCGCCGTCTTCACGGCATCGGGGTCGGCGTCGTACGGCACCGCGAGGTCGAGGATGACGCGCGCCCATCCCTGCGACATGTTGCCGACGCGCAGGATCTCGCCGTTGCGCACGTACCAGACGGTGCCGCCGACGTCGCGCACCCGGGTGACCCGGATGCCGACGGCCTCGACGACGCCGGTCGCCTGGCCGAGATCGACGACGTCGCCGACGCCGAGCTGGTCCTCGGCGACGATGAACAGCCCGTTGAGCACGTCGCGCACGACGTTCTGCGCGCCGAAGCCGAGACCGGCGCCGAGCGCCGCGGTGATGAGCGAGAACGCGCCCGTCGCATTGGGGTCGATCGCGGAGACGATCAGCACGAGGGAGACGAGCACGACGACGGTGGTGACGGTGCTCGAGAGCACGCCGCCGAGCGCGCGCGTGCGCTGCACGACGCGCACCGCGGCGACGGGGGAGGCCTGCAGCTCGCGGGTGTCGTCGACGTTCTGCTTCTTCTTGACGCCCGTCACGACCCGGTTGACGACGCGGCGGATGACGATCTGCAGCAGCAGCCGGATGATGCCGGCGACGACGATGATCGCCGCGATGCGCACGGGCACGCCGAGCGGGGAGTTGAGGAACGCCTCGAGCCACGCCCAGAAGTCGAACGGCGCGGCGGGGTCCGGGTCGACTTGCAGCAGCACCGTCCCAGCTTAGGGAGGGGGGAACCGGCGCACCTGTGTAAAGAAAGCTTGACACGATGTCTGTCTCTCTTTACAGTCGGCATGTCAAGAATCCTTGACACCGACCCCGAGGGGACCCATGTCCTACGAAGAGAAGTCCACCTGGCTCTACGGCATCACCGCCCCGATCGGGTACGCCGTCTACCTGATCCTCGCGTTCACGACGGGGGAGGGGCCGCTCGGCGAGACGTCGTACATCTGGCCGATGGCCGGCACGATCCTGGGCGCCATCGCGTTCGGCATCCTGTCGGGCATCGTGCTCGGCATCGCCAACCCGAAGGACGCGGGCAAAACCGACCAGCGCGACAAGGAGATCGGCTGGTTCGGCGAACGGATCGGCAACTCGTTCGTCGTGATCGGCGGCGTCGCGGCGCTCATCCTGTGCTTCGTGCAGGCGCCGCACGCCTGGATCGCGAACGTGCTCTACCTGGGCTTCGTGCTCTCCGCGATCCTCGCCTCGATGGCGAAGCTCGCCGCCTACCGACGGGGCATGTGACGTGGTCAAGCCCACCCGCGTGACCAACGGCATCCGCGCGCTGCGCTTCGCCGCCGACGAGATGACGCAGGCCGACCTCGCCGACAGGATCGGCGTCACCCGTCAGACCGTCATCGCGATCGAGCAGGGGCGCTACTCGCCGTCGCTCGAGATGGCGTTCCAGATCGCCCGCGTCTTCGGGGTCGGCCTCGACGACGTCTTCAGCTACGAACCCGAGGAGAAGAAGTGATGCGAGCAGTCGTGCGTCGCCAGTACGGCGAGACCGACGTGCTGCGCGTCGAGGAGCTCGACGCGCCGCCTCTCGAGGAGGGCCGCGTGCTCGTGCGCGTCAAGGCCGCCGGAGTGAACATGGCCGAGTGGCACCTCATGACCGGGCTGCCGTCGATCGCGCGACTCGCGTTCGGGCTGGGGCGGCCGAAGAACCCGCAGCTCGGCGAGGACGTCGCGGGGGTCGTCGAGGAGGTCGGGCCCAGCGTCACCCGGTTCGCCGTCGGCGACGAGGTCTACGGCTCGGCGTCGGGCTCGTGGGCGGAGCTCGTCGCGGCCCGGGAGAAGTACCTCGCCCCCAAGCCCGCGAACGTGTCGTTCGAGGAGGCGGCCGCCGTGCCGATGGCGGGCTACACGGCGCTGCAGGCCCTGCGACTGCTGGGCGACCCCGAGCGGAAGCACGTCGTCGTGACCGGTGCGGGGGGCGGCGTCGGCTCCTACCTCGTGCAGCTCGCGTCGGCCCGCGGGGCGCGGGTCACCGCCGTCTGCAGCGCGCGCAAGGCGGAGTTCGTGCGCCGGCTCGGTGCGCACGACGTGATCGACTACGCCGCCGCCGACCCGACGGCGGGCGGGATCCGGTTCGACGCCGCGTTCGACTTCGCCGGCGGAATCCCGGTGCGGCGATGGAGGAAGGCGCTCAAGCCCGGCGGCCTCCTCGTGCTCGGGGGCGACGAGAACGGCGGATCGGTGCTCGGTCCGCTCCGCCGCTCGGTCAGCGCGATCTTCGTGCTGGGGCTCCGCGTCGTCACGTTCCTCGCGAAGGCGTCGGGCGACGACCTCGTCGAACTCGGGACTCTGCTCGAGTCGGGCGAGCTGAGGTCGACCCTCGCGCGCAGCTACCCCCTCGAGGAAGCCGCCCACGCCGTCGACGACCTCCGCGCGGCCACCCACCCGGGGAAGCTCGTCCTCGTCCCCTAGCTCACAGAGCGGGTTGAGTGCCGCGCGCAGCGCGGTGTATCGAAACCGCCCCCGGGTTCCTCGACGGAGGGTTTCGATACACCGCCTGCGGCGGCACTCAACCCGCGGAACGGTCGCGCTGCTGGGCGCGGAGCGCGCGCTCCACACCCGCGAGGTTCTCGACCACGAGGCGCCGCAGCGCCGGCACGTCGGGGTGCGCGTCGAGCCACGCGTTCGTCGCATCGGCGAGCTCCTGCGAGGCGAGCAGCGCGGGGTAGAACCCGAGGATGACGTACTCGGCGATCTTGTACGACCGCTCCTTCCAGATGCGGTCGAGCGCGTCGAAATACGGCGCGACGAGCTCGTCGAGACCCGCTCCACCGTTGGCGTGCTGGAACCCGACGCCCGACGAGCGCAGCACGAGGTTCGGGATCGACGCGTCGGTGAGCGCCGCCTCCAGCGCCCCCTGCTTGTCGCCCGTCGCCCGCGCGCGCGCCGCGGCCTGCTGGCCGTTCGCGGTGTTGTCCTTCTCGAGCTGCGCCGCGATCTCGGCCTCGCCCGCCTCGCCGAGCAGCACGAGACCCTCGAGCAGCTCCCAGGAGAGGTCGGCGTCGATCTCGAGCCCCGGAAGCGTCACCGACCCGTCGAGCAGCCCGCGCAGCGTCGCGCCGTGCAGCGGGGTCGACGGGATGTTGGCGAAGAACTTCACGAACTGGAACTGCGCGTCGCTGCCGGCGGCCGCGCCCTGAGCGAGCTCCCACAGGGCGTCGCCGACGCGCTCGACGGTCGCGTCGCGCTTCTCGGGCGCGACGTAGAGTCGGGCGACCTGCGTGAGCTGCGTGAGCGACAGGCGGATCGTGGTCGACTCCGTCTCGGTCGCGATGTTGCCGAGCACGAGGTCGACGTAGTCGCTCGCGGCGACCTCGGCATCCCGGGTGGCGTCCCACGCGGCACCCCACACGAGGGCGCGCGCGAGCGGGTCCTCGATGTCGGCGAGCCTGTCGATCGCGAACTCCCACGACGCGTCGTCCATGCGGATCTTCGCGTAGGCGAGGTCGTCGTCGTTGAGCAGGATGAGGGCGGGGCGCGGGAGGCCGACGAGCTCCGGCACCGAGGTCGACGGACCGTCGATGTCGAGCTCGAGGCGATGCGTGCGCACGACCTTCGGCGACAGGTCGCCCTCGACGCCCGCGTTCGTCGCCCCGTCGGACGCCACGTCGTAGAACCCGATCGCGAGACGGTGCGGCCGGATCGTCGGCTGCTCGTCGATCGCCGTCTGCGTGATCTCGAACGACGTGATGAAGCCGTCGGCATCCACCGCGACCACGGGCTTCAGCGTGTTCACGCCCGCCGTCTCGAGCCACAGCTTCGACCACGACACGAGGTCGCGGCCCGAGGTCGCCTCGAGCTCGCGCAGCAGGTCGATCAGCTCGGTGTTCTGGTACGCGTGCTTGCGGAAGTACGCGCCGACGCCCGCGAAGAACTCGTCGATGCCGACGAACGCGGCGAGCTGCTTGAGCACCGAGCCGCCCTTCGCGTACGTGATGCCGTCGAAGTTGACCTGCACGTCCTCCAGGTCGTTGATCGTCGCGACGATCGGGTGCGTCGACGGCAGCTGGTCCTGCTTGTAGGCCCAGCTCTTCTCCATCGCCTGGAAGGTCGCCCAGGCCTCGGTCCACTCGGTGGCCTCCGCGGTCGCGATCGTCGACGCCCACTCGGCGAACGACTCGTTGAGCCAGAGGTCGTTCCACCACTTCATCGTCACGAGGTCGCCGAACCACATGTGCGCGAGCTCGTGCAGGATCGTGACGACGCGGCGCTCCCGGATCGCGTCGGTGACCTTCGAGCGGAAGACGTAGGTCTCGGTGAACGTCACGGCGCCCGCGTTCTCCATCGCGCCGGCGTTGAACTCGGGCACGAAGAGCTGGTCGTACTTCGCGAACGGGTAGGGGTAGCCGAACTTCTCCTCGAAGTAGGCGAAGCCCTTGCGCGTGATGTCGAAGACGTAGTCGGCGTCGAGGTACTGCATGAGCGACTTGCGTGCGTAGACGCCGAGCGGGATCACCGTCCCGTTCGAGGACGTGAGCTCGGACTCGACCTTCTGGTACGGACCCGCGACGAGCGCGGTGATGTACGACGAGATGCGCGGCGTCGGCTCGAACGCCCACGTCGAGGTGCCGTCGGAGACGTGCCTCGAGGGGGGAGTCGGGGAGTTGCTGACGATCGCCCAGCTCGAGGGCGCGGTCACGGTGAAGGCGAAGGCGGCCTTGAGGTCGGGTTGCTCGAAGACGGCGAAGACCCGCCGGCTGTCGGGCACCTCGAACTGCGAGTAGAGGTACACCTCGTCGTCGACGGGGTCGACGAACCGGTGCAGGCCCTCACCCGTGTTCGTGTAGGCGAAGTCGGCGTCGACGACGAGCGTGTTGCGCGCGGCGAGGTCGTCGAGGGCGATGCGCGCCCCGTCGGCCCGGGTCGGATCGATCGCCGCGCCGTTGAGGGTGATCGCGTGCACCTTCGCGGTGAGCGCGTCGATGAACGTCGAGGCTCCCGGGCTGGCCGTGAAGACGACGGTCGTCGTCGACCGGAACGTCGTGGGGCCGGTCGTCAGGTCCAGCTGGATGTCGTAGGAATCGACGTCGACGAGCGCCTTGCGCTCCTGGGCTTCGATGCGGGTGAGGTTCTCTCCTGGCATCCGTCCACGATATCGCCGGGTCAGGCCGGAACGGGCTCCCGCATCCCGACGACCGGCACCTCGTCGGGCGTGCTCAGCACGTCCTCGACATCCGAGATCGCGGCGCGCAGCAGATCGACGAGCAGCGTCTCGGGGTCGTCGACGCACGCCTCGACGAGTCCCGCGGTGGCGAGGTGCACGGCGACGGCGCTCGAGCCGCGGCGCAGGTCGCGATCGCGCACCGGATGGGCGCGCAGGTGCTTCTCGGCCCACGCGGCGGCGTGCGGGGCCGCCGCGAGGGCGACGTCGATGTCGTCGCGCAGGCCCTGCGGCAGGCTCTCGGGCACGAGCCGGGGCAGCGACAGCAGGGTCAC